>JABWCP010000031.1 GCA_013360215.1 bacterium
CGACCTAAGTCACCGGTAAAACCAAACCGAACCTTACGCCCGTTGTGAGTGATCTCCAGCAGGATCATCGCCGAACCAAACATGTGCCCTGCGTTATACAGCGTAGCACGCACGCCCGGCAGCGGCTCAAACGCCTGACCATAACCAATCCCTAAAAAATGACGCATCGCCTGCTGCGCATCTTCGATGTCGTATATCGGCTCAATCGGAGGCTCGTCCTTTTTTTCACGCTTATAGTTGACATGCTCCGCATCGCGCATTTGTATAAAAGCCGAATCCTGAAGCATCACCGAACATAAATCCACCGTCGGCTCCGAACAATAAATCGTACCTTTAAAACCTTGTTTGACGAGGTTGGGAATATTGCCGCTGTGATCAATATGCGCATGCGAGAGAATCATCGCATCAACGGAAGCCGGGTCAAACGGGAACGTACGATTCCGTTCAAAAGCTTCCTGACGCCGCCCCTGGAATAAGCCGCAATCCAATAACAGTTTTTGACCGTTGATACGGATCAGATGCTGCGAACCGGTCACACTGCGGGCTGCCCCGCAAAATTGTATATCCATGATACTTCCGTAATAATTTAATTATACCGTCCGGCGTCGCCGTTCAATCAATACATCAAAAATAGTCTGTATGACATCCGATTCGTATATCGTTTTACCGGCACGCTCATGTTTAGCCATTTCGATCATCGCCTCTGCGACCGCCTGGGCGCGTATTGCGCGATATTTTTTCCATCGGCCGACCAATAAAAAGCCAAGCGCTCGAAATACAACAATTCCTAACGCTTCTCCGATGCGTCGCTCGGATCTTTCGCCGACCAAAAAGGAAGGCCTGAAAATTGATAGCGAACGAAAGCGCAAAGTTTCCAACGCGTTCTCCAGTTCGCCTTTGACCCGACTATAAAAAACACCGGACGATGGCTTTGCACCGATAGCCGTAACGACCAAAAAATTATTAACGCCGTTCTCTTTCGCTATACGTGCACATTCGAAGGGATATGTAAAATCCACTTTGTAAAAAGCCTGTTTTGAACCGGCCGTGCGCATCGTCGTACCGAGCGTACAAAACACATCATGCGCTTTGATCCAATGCGCGGCATTGGTCAACTTATCAAATTCCACGACATGTTGCGTCAATTTTGCGTGCGTAAAAGCAATAGGCTTACGCACCAAAACAATGACGCGATCATAGTCCCGATCTTCTAAAAGCGCATTGAGCAAATGCTGTCCGATAAGGCCGGAAGCACCTACGATCAATGCGGAACGTTTATTTTGCATAGTGCTAAAAGGATGATAAACCGTTGTTTAGTTTAAACTATTTTTTGACTAAAAACAGTAGAAAAATAACATCATTTCAACTACATTGTCCAAAATAATTTTTTTAGATGAAGAGGAACGTAAAATGAAAACCTGGATATTATTTTTAGCGACCGCACTCTCCTTAAATGCTCAACAAATTTCGACGCCGCGGCCAAGCCCCCGCGCAACCGTATCGCAAACCGTCGGTGTTACGGAAATGACCGTAAGCTATCATCGTCCGGGTGTAAAGGGTCGTACGATTTGGGGTGAACTGGTGCCTTACGGCCAGGTGTGGCGCGCCGGAGCCAACGAAAGCACCACCATCAGTTTTTCTGACGATGTCACAATCGAAGGTCAAAAAATCCCCGCCGGTTTGTATGGCATTCAGATGATACCTGAGGCCAATGAGTGGACCGTAATTTTGACCAAGGACGCCAAACTTTGGGGATCATTTAACTATAAACCCGAAAACGATGCCGTGCGCATCAAAGCCAAACCCACTTCCGCAGAAATGACCGAACGTCTTCGATATTCATTTGAAGATGTCAACGACAATAGCACCCTGCTTACCATGCAATGGGAAAAATTGAAAGTCGCGTTTAAAATAGAAACCGACACACCGAATCTGACATTTACCAAAGCACGCGCCGCCATGAATTGGAGCGGACTTATGCAGGCCGCAGCGTATTGTCTTGATAATAATATCAACCTCGAAGAAGGCATGAAGTGGATTGATTTGTCCATCGGTATGAATGAAAATTATTATAATCTCCGCACCAAAGCCCAGTTTGTAGATAAAACCGGAAAACGTGCCGACGCTATCAAAGTCATGGAACGTGCCATGGAGCTTTCTAAAAAAATGCCCTCTCCGCCCTTTGATATCAAGCGCATGGAAGAAGTACTCAACGAGTGGAAAAAGAAAAAATAATTTCCGGAGTTTTCATGAAAAAAATAGTTTTTTACGTGTTCATCGCTATCGCGGGGATCATCACGGCACACGCCCAGCAGCGCCTCAAAACGCCCGATGCCAGTCCGCGTGCCGTAGTCGAACAAACCGTCGGTATGACCGAAATACGTGTAACCTACTACCGGCCGGCGGTGCATGAACGAATCATCTGGGGCGATCTCGTGCCTTATGGCGAAGTCTGGCGCGCCGGAGCCAATGAAAATACGACCGTTTCGTTTTCGACCCCCGTAATCATCGGCGATAGAGAAATACCTCCCGGCACTTACGGCCTTCATATGATCCCGATGCGCGACAAGTGGACGATCATACTGAACCGTGATCACAAGGCATGGGGCAGTTTTTTTTACAATGAGAACCACGACGTTATTCGGTTTAATGTCGAACCGGAAAACTCGGCATTTCAGGAACGCCTGCTTTATACTTTCGACGGAATCGAATCGGACCGTGTAACCCTCGCGCTCAAATGGGAAAAAATCCGAATACCGATTCCGATCCGGGTTGATCTGCATGCCACCGTCCTGGCCGGTTTCAGAGACGAATTAACCAACGTGTCCGGTTTTTTCCCTGAACCTTATGTTCAGGCCGTCAACTATTGCGTACGTAATAAAATAAATTACGATGAGGCGCTTCGTTGGATTGATCACTCGATTGAGCTGCAGGAATCATTTGCCAATCTGAATGCAAAATCGCGCCTGCTGGCAGCAATGGGAAAAAACAAGGAAGCCGATTCGCTCAATGCGCGTGCCATGTATCTCGCCACGGAGGTTGATCTCAACAATCTGGGCTATAGCCTCATGGGCGAAAATAACTTCAAAGAGGCCTTGGCGATTTTTCAGAAAAACGCCAAAGAGCATCCGACATCATGGAATGTTTTTGACAGCCTGGGGGAGTTATACGAACGCATGAACGATAAAAAAGCCGCGATCGAAAACTATCGTAAGGCGTTATCGCTGGTAAAAGACGGACGGAATAAGCAGCGGTTATCTGAAACTATCAAAAAGTTAAGCGGTCGCTGATCGCAGGTAAATCATATCAAAGTTGTTTCAAGGGTAGTTATTAAAAACCATGGTAAAACAAAAAGGTTACTATCCTTGGAACAACGTTGTTTTTTGTCTGAAAAAATAAATCACCCAGGCCAAACCCACCACCAAAGCACATCCGATCACATTGTACCACAAAAAAGAAATGGGTGTAAAAAAGTAACATAAAAAGACAATAACTTCGGCTATGATCGCCGCCGTAAAAGCCGATGTGCCGCCCACTTTTTTCCAGTAAAACGCCAATAAAAATATTCCCAGGATCGTGCCATAAAATAAGGATCCCAGAATATTGACGGCTTCAATCAGAGAACCTAACTGACCCGCCAATTCGGCAAATCCAACAGCGAATGCACCCCAAAATACAGTAGCCCATTTGCTAACGCGTACGTAATGCGCATCCGAAGCATCTGAGCGAAACATCCGCCGGTAAATATCCACCACTGTAGTCGAAGCCAATGCGTTGAGTTCTGCCGACGTGGAAGACATGGATGCCGCAAAAATAGCCGCGATGATAAGCCCTACCAATCCGACCGGAAGATAATCCAGCACAAACGTGAGGAAAATATAATTAGTATCGTTGGTATTCGCCGAAGGATCGTGGGCTTTGATCAGGTCCTTAGCCTTTTCTTTCACTGCGGCCATCTGTTTGTTGATATCGCGCAAATTCGCCTCTTGCTGTTCCATACGCATTTCATCACCGGATTCTTTTGCGGCATTCCATACATGCAGAATCTCTTGTTGCCGTTTAAATAATCCCGCGTGATCGTTTTCCAATCGGACATAATCGGCGGCATACGAGCTTTGATATATACGTTCGGTTTCCAAACGATTGAAAAAAACAGGCGGCATAGTAAATTGGTAAAATGCAAAAACCATAACACCGAGTAAAAGAATCAAAAACTGCATGGGTATTTTCAAAAGACCATTGGTCAAAAGTCCGAGACGCGTCTGTGCAATAGACTGACCGGTAAGGTAACGGCCGACCTGTGATTGATCTGTTCCGAAATAACTTAACTGTAGAAAAAAACCGCCGATGAGCCCCGACCACAACGTATAACGATTATCCCAGTCCCAGGTAAAATCTACCGTATTCATTTTACCCTGACTGCCGGCAAGATGCAATGCATCATTGACTGAAATGCCATCCGGCAAAAGTGCTATTACCGTCACAAAGGCCGCCGCCATGCCGGTTAAAATAATCATCATTTGATGAAATTGCGTCCAGTTCACCGCACGTGCACCGCCTGTCGTCGTATAAATGATCACCAGTCCGCCGATCAGCAGGTTCGTCAATACCAGATTCCAACCCAAAAGTAATGACAAAATGAGCGACGGCGCATATATCGTAAGACCTGCACCAAGTCCGCGCTGAATCAAAAAAAGAAATGAAGCCAGTGTCCTCGTTTTGAGGTCAAATTGTTTTTCGAGAAATTCATATGCAGTATATACTTGTAAGTGCCGATAAAAAGGCACGGCCGTGATACAAAGCAACACCATCGCAAGCGGGAGGCCAAAATAAAATTGTACGAAACGCATACCGTCGGCATAACCCTGTCCCGGCGTCGAAATAAAAGTGATCGCACTCGCTTGTGTCGCCATGATCGAAATCGCAACCGTCCACCACCGCATGTCGCGATTGGAAAGGACATACGAATCCATTGTAGCCACACCGCGGCTTTTATAGATACCGTACGCAATAATAAAAATAAGAGAAACGGCGAGTACCGTCCAATCCAGGGCGGTCATTGGTAGGCAATCCGTATGATATAGAAGATGAAAATGTAAACGGCCAACATCGTTACAGTCAATCCGTACCAACCGCGCCATGACTCAAACGGCGACGGTACATTTTGTTCTTCGTCAGACATACAACCCGAATTTATAATGTGGATAAAACTTGGATAGTGGTACGAATATTAAGAAAGATGGTTTCGTGTCACATCAAAAAGTCGAGCTCTTTTACAAAATCATCCGTCAGATTTTGAACCGGCGGTGATGCCTGTACAGGATCCTGCATCACTTCCTGCAATTCGCCGCGCAGCGCAATATCAATAAATTCCGGGAGCAGCTCTTCATCAAAATGTTTACCTATCCCCTCCTCAAGCAAATGGCAAGCCTGGATAGATGTTAATGGTTCGCGGTACGGGCGCGCACTGGTCAACGCGTCAAAAGTATCGGCAATAGCAACGATACGCGCTTCGATGGGAATGTCTTTCCCTCCGATTTTGTACGGATAACCTTTGCCGTCCATGCGCTCATGATGATAAGCTATGATATTAATCAGCGGCTGACTGGACTTCAGAGGACCGCAGATTTTCACGCCGATATCGGGATGCTTTTTAATTTCATCATACTCTTCTTCGGTCAACTTGCCTTTTTTGAGCAGTACCGAATCGCGTACGCCGATTTTACCGATGTCATGCAGTATTGCGCCTTTGTACAAAATATCTTGAAACCCTTTGGGTACACCGAGCGCGACGCCCAGCTTGATCGAATATTTTCCGACTCTTTCGGAGTGACCACGCGTATACGGATCGCGCGCTTCCACAGCCCGTGAAAACGCGAGGATCACTTCATCAAAATCTTCGAGATTCGCATTCAACTCTTTCATACGTATGGCCGAACGAACGCGCGTCTTAAGCTCCATCGCATCAAAAGGTTTCGTCACGAAATCGTTGGCGCCGGCTTCGATACCGCGTATCTTGTCGGCGGGTCGCGAAAGTCCGGTTACGATGATCACAGGTATATTTTGCGTGGCTTTATTTTCTTTGATTTGACGACAGAGCTCAAACCCGTTGACATAACGAATCACCGTTTCCGTCAATACAACATCCGGCTGAAATTTGGGTAGCATTTCAAGAGCGGCTTTACCGTTGGGTGCTATCTGCACTTCGATGCCGTCATTGATCAGCATGTCCTGCACTTCTTGCGCAATACGCATCTCGTCGTCCACCAGCAAAACCCTGTGGCGACGCTCCGTGTACCAGTGCATTAAGTCTAATTTTTTAAGTTTGCCCTCCGTACTCATACGGCGGTTTATTCCTCCAAATTGAGATTACGAGGACGCTTCAGTATTCGTCGTCCTGCCGTAATCGGTGTTTCTTCACCGACGATTTCGATCACAAAATCATCGACCCAAATTTTTCCTTTACCTTCCAGCCATACACCGTAAAAAATGCGTTCGGCATCCACGGGTACTTGTATGACGACTTCCTGTTTTTTCCATTCGATCGTACCTTTGATCGGACGATCGTACATAAAATCATTGAAGCCTTTGTAACCGCGTGCATCCAAACTAACGAAAAGACCACTCCAATTTTGAATATTATCCGCATTGACAAAAGCCGAAATGCGTATGCGTTTACCCTTGTAATCCGCGGGAGAAGCTTCTTGTAATAAGATCGCCGCGCCTTCCGGCTGGGCATTTCGGGACTCGATGAAAGCGCTTACTTTGCCATTATATTTGGTACCCTTATCAATACCGATGGCGTAATCTTTCGGACAAGCCGGATCCAAGGATTGCGGATCTTTGGCCATATACCAGCCTTCCGGCAACTGCGCCCGGATATCTGTAACACATAAGACCATTACAAATAAAAGATAAACCATATTTTTCATAATATATTCCTCAAGCTCGCAAATGATCTGCGCGCCAGTTTTGTATGGATTTTTTTATTGTGTCCGAGTCCATATTTTCTTCTGCCGCCTTACGCGCAAGTTCCGGAAATTCACTATCCGAGCTAAACCGTTTTCCGGTCAAAATAAAATGACGAAAATTTTCCTCGGCGCGAATCGCACGATCCTGTGCTCGAAGTGCAAAAATACGCGCATAGAAAAAAATAAATACCAACACAATCCATATCAAAACAAAAAGTAATGCCGGCATCCAATCTGAGTTCTCTCGATATGCGGATACGAATTTGTGAATTGAAAGCGCACCGATCACCAGTATCAAGACAAACGTAAGCCCGTGATACAAAGGACGGTATTGCTTGTGGTTGACGTAATTCTGTTCAGCCATATTTTCCGATTTCTTATGTCTTAGGAGAACCTTATTTGATAATACGCAACGTCCGATCAAAAATGCAACTGCAACTTAATTTATGGTTTTTCGACCGGTGCCTGGATATCTAAAAATGCTCGCCACCCGCCGGCTACGGAATAGACGCGCGAATAACCCATTTTTTGCAGATTATCCGCCGCAAGCGCAGAACGAAAACCGCCGCCGCAATAGAGGTACAATACTTGATCGTGGTCCGGGTGTTTGGTTTCGATATCTCTTTCGATAACACCGCGCCCGATATGTTCCGCACCGGAAACGTGGCCCGCCGCATATTCGCTTTCTTCACGCACATCGATCAATGCTATCGCGGGATTTTTTTGAACATCGTCAAGACACTGTTGTACCGAAACTTCTTGCACCCGTGTTTTGGAATCATTTACAACTTTTAGAAAGCCCGGGCTGTGGTTCATACGACCTCTTATTTTTGAGATAACATACTGGTCAATGCGCGACGATTGAGCCCAAAGACGGTTTGTGAATACGCAAAGGTATCCTGTATCGCGCGAATAATGCGCGGCACTTCGTCGGCCATAGATTTATCTTTAATATCCTGTAGAAAAGCCTGTTTGAGAACGCCGTACGAACATTGCAAACGCGCCATCTCGCTCATCAAAAGACGACTGGGAATCGGAGTGCCGCATTCGGGTAATGTAAGTTCACCGAAACCAACCGGCATTTTGAAACCGCTACGTACCCGTTCGATTGTGCCGTCCACGATCGGTTCGTAGATATGCGTATTTTTTCCGGTACGACGACTCTCTTCCGCCAAATCTTTAAGACCAATAAATACGCGGCTCAGCGGATAACGCGCCAACTGCCGTGCACTGCGCAAAGCGGCTTGCGTTTCGATAACGATACCCACACCCGCGCGCCCGTTAGCCCACTGCAGTGTTTTTTCGATTTGACTGCTTTCGGTTACCATGGGTAGTAAAATCTCCGTTGCACCGCCTTTGATCGCATCTTCGATCTCACGTTCCGTTCCGGGGCTAAAGCGGTTGATGATGCAGAGGATCGGCGCCGAGGTGATAGCTCTTATTTTAGCTAAATCGTCAATGCTATCATGTGTGACGGTACCATCCGTAGAGCTTTTACCAATATGCTCCCAATTAATACCGATACCTTTCACGCCGGCTTGCAGCGCTGATTTTACAGTTTCTTCATGCGTAGAAAAAAGATACAAATCAAAAGTCGGTTCCGTCGCCATGCACACTCCCGTTACGCGAACTTATTTCGAATAGTTTTGATAAGCTTTATGTTTATGATAGTAATAAAATCATTACAGATAAGTATAGCGAATATCGTATAAATATAAAAAAACCGCAAGTGTCGTTTATTTAACACCTTTGACGATAAAATAGGATGCGAGTCGCACGCCCTGATGATGCCCCAGCCAACGAATGCCGGTGTCTAATAATCGCGCTATCGCGCGACGCACCGTCGGGTGCGGATGACCATAAAAGCCGGAATAAACCGTCGTTTCAAATCCCGCTTCTTTCAAGGCATGAGCGTATACCTGCGGTTCCAAAAGCCGGTCCGCCCAGTTTCCGTTGCCCGGATCGCACGTATTGGTAGGATGGTCCGGTTTAGGTGGCATACGACCTTCCGTTTTAAAAATTTCCACCGTTGCGCGAATGTCCTCCGCTTTCATACCGCGTGTGCGCTCCGCTAATTCATATATCGTTTCTTTCTTCAAATCCGAATTTTCAGCGCCGATCATTTCGGCTCTGATGCGACGATAGGAACGTAAATCATCCCGATCTTTGTGACCCCATTCGGCTTTACGATCCTCGAGTTCGACACGACGTTGACTGGCTTGCAGTGAACGGCGAATAGCCGGATTGAGCGGATTGGCATGCGTTGACATGACCAATGACATCGCTTTAGAAGGCAACACCGCGGCTTGTTTAAAAAATAGTTCATGCCGATAAATGTGTTCCAACACATCGCATGACACAAACGCATCGCAATTTATTTTTTCGCGTTCAAGAAACTGATGAATCGCATCCAGATCGCCGCATACGAAATCATTGATAGGGATTTGCCAAAGCTCCGAAAGTTTTCGTACGTCTTGTACGGATGTTTCAAAAATATCATTATACACGACGCGCCCCACACCGGCTGCTTTGGCTATGCACGAAAGCAAACCGCATCCCCCGCCGAAATCAACCAAAGTACAACGCGCAATGTCATCCTGTTTCTCCAATGCGAGTGCAAGTATATACACATATTTCTGAAACGTCGGCGTCAATTTTGCAGTATATTTTTTTAAATACCTTTTATTGTAGTCCGATACGGGCACGGCAGACCAATCCATCGTTTTCAGTCGCTCGGCTACCACTTCCGCGCCGCGGTTGAGTTGCGTCAATAGGTCGGTGTTATTTTTAACCGGCAATCCCGGAAAAACAAATCGCATAATACAGATATTCCTTTTTTAAAATCGTCTATGATAATTAATGTCGCAGAAAATGGCGTGATTCGCAAGAATGTATTTCACTGCGTCGATATGAATTATGAATGCAAATTATATTTGTAAGTATGGCTGTTTTTGATAAATTGCGCGCGCATGAAAGGAATAAACAACTATATGCATGCGACAATGGACGATCGAAAATCCTACAATCGCCAAAAACTGTGGCTCGGCATACTATCCGGTGTATTGAGTTTTTGTGTATTGATCGCGGTTTTTTTTTCCGGTTTGTCAGATACGTTGGCCCGATGGGTGATGTCGCAAACGGAGCAACCCTATATACAATTTCTGCTGTATCTATTTACTCTGGGTTTATTGCAAAGCATCGTCACTTTTCCTTTGAGTTTTTATAACGGATATATTTTAGAGCACCGATACCGTTTATCCAATCAGTCATTCAAACAATGGTGTGTTGAAAATGTAAAAGGCTTGACGCTGGGTATCGTGATCGGCGTCCCTTTACTTTTGATCTTTTTTTACACGCTCCGCAACTTTGGATTTTGGTGGTGGCTGCCTTTGGCCGGCGTATTGTTTTTATTCTCCGTTTTGTTAGCGCGCATTGCCCCGACGTTGATTTTTCCCTTGTTCTATACGTTTAAACCGGTCGAAAAAACAGCGCTCGTCGAGCGCATCACCCGCTTGTGCTTAAAAGCCGGTTTGCAAGTCCAGGGGGTATTCGAATTTAATCTTAGTAAAACCACCAAAAAAGCCAACGCGGCTTTTGCCGGTATCGGGAAATCCAAACGTATTTTGCTGGGCGATACGCTGTTAGAACAATTTTCTGACGATGAAATCGAAGTTGTTTTCGCTCACGAAGCCGGTCACTACGCGCACCGCCACATTACCAAAGGCATGATCTGGGGCATCCTTTCTACATTCGGCGGACTTTGTTTGACAGCCTTCGTATATGATAATTTATTTCCTATTTTTGAATATACGGATCGCGCGGAATTGGGCGCATTGCCTCTCATTGCTATCCTGCTGAGTCTATACAACGTTATCACTACACCGGCCGGCCATATTCTCAGTCGTCGGCATGAACGCGAAGCGGACGCGTATGCACTGCGTGAAACCAAAAACCGTGCGGCTTTTATTTCAGCCATGCAGCGTTTGTCGGATACCAATCTTGCGGATGAGAATCCGCATCCGCTGGTGGAATGGTATTTTTATTCACATCCCGCGATCGGCAAACGCATTGCCTCCGCGGAAACGATGATATTGGAATAGCATCTATGTTACAGCTTGTCAATCTTACGGTCGAATTTGGCGGACGCACGTTATTTTCTAACCTCACATGGAAGATCAATGATCGCGACCGCGTGGCCTTGATCGGTCCCAACGGGGCCGGAAAATCCACACTTCTCAAAATCATCGCGCGTCAGCAATCGGCAACAAGCGGCGCCATCGCCCAACCCAAACATTTGCGCGTCGGATATTTGCCCCAGGACGGATTGCATGCCCACGGTAAGCCGCTTCTCGAAGAAGTCGTATCGGCATTTGATGAAATCGTTCGTATCAAACAAAGACTCGATGAATTGGAACATGCTTTGCACACTCTGGATCACGAAGCGCCGGCCTATGCCAGAGCATTGGACGAATACGGACATCTGCATCAGCGCTTAGATGATATGGGCGCGGCCTCCGCCGAATCTAAAGCCGCCAAAATTCTGAACGGTCTCGGTTTTAAAGAAAGCGAATTTGATAAACTGTGCGAACTTTTTAGCGGCGGTTGGCAAATGCGTATCGCCTTAGCTAAGCTTCTTTTGCAAAACCCCGATGTATTATTGCTTGACGAACCGACAAACCATTTGGACATTGACTCCATCGAATGGCTGGAGGAATACATCAAAAATTATGAAGGCGCCATTTTTATGGTGTCGCATGATCGTTATTTTATAGATAATGTTTGCAACCGTATCGTCGAACTCGAACGCCAAACGTTGACCGATTATGTAGGTTCTTACGACGACTATGAAGAACAGAAAGCATTGGCTGAAGAACAACTTCTCGCGGCGTACGAACGCCAGCAGGATGAAATAAAGCGTGTTCAGCTTTTTATTGATCGCTTCCGTTATAAGGCGACCAAAGCCCGCCAAGCGCAGAGTCGCGTCAAGATGCTGGAACGCATGGACCGCATTCAATTGCCTGAGGAAGAAAAACGGGCCATCCAGTTTCGGTTCCCTCAACCGATCAAAAGCGGACGGGTCGCGCTTGAGATCGCTGGAATACAAAAATCGTACGACGGACGACCGATTCTCAAAGGTATCGAATTTGCTCTTGAGCGCGGCGAAAAAGTAGCCCTTGTCGGTCCTAACGGCGCCGGTAAATCAACGCTGTTGCGTATCATCGCGGGCGATGAAACGCCGGATACGGGTACGATCAAGCACGGTTACAATGTTACGATGGAATATTTTGCACAGCAGCAGTCCGATAAACTGGACATGACGCGCAGTGTGTATGAAGAAATCGCTTCGGCGGCAACGAATCAACCGCCCCTACTACTGCGTACCATCTTAGGCGCCTTTCTTTTTTCTGGCGATGATATCAATAAAAAAGTCAAAGTGCTCAGCGGTGGAGAACGCTCGCGTCTCGCCTTTGCCAAAATGCTTCTCAATCCGGCAAATTTTATCATTTTGGATGAACCGACCAATCACATTGACGCACAATCCAAAGAAATTCTGCAGGGTGCGCTCACTGATTATGAAGGCACATTGCTCATCGTCTCCCACGATCGCTATTTTTTGGAAAGCCTTGTCACAAAGGTCATAGAGGTGCGCGAAGGGCATGCTAAAATTTACCCCGGAACATTTGCTGAATATCACGAACGCAAAGTCAAAGAGCACGCCGAAGCCGCTGCGCGCGAATCTATCGCTGAAGTAAAAGTAAAACCGATTGTTTCAAAGCCTGAACGCGAGGTTAAAAAAGAACCGGTCAAAGCCGACCAACAAGCCAAACGTAAACGCGAAAAACAATTGGGCCAAATCGAAAGCGATATTCAAAAAGCCGAAACCCAAAAAATCGAAATCGAAGCTCAGTTAGCCGATCCGCTGCTATATAAAAACCCGGATCGTCAAAAAACGGTCCAATCCGAATACAATGCTTTGCATGCACGTATCACGGCGCTGTATGAAGAGTGGAATGCCCTCGCTGCCGAGCTGTGATTGTTTTCGATCTGAAAATTTTTTAAAAGTCAAAGCCCCGTAATACATGGTATTATCGGGGCTTTACTATGAGGAGGAGAGGAAAACCATACGTTTGACCGTACAGTACTCTTCCAATACGTAATCATACAAGAAAAGTTGCCATCGGGATAAAACGGGTATTAACCCAAGGTGGGACGGCCTACGGTAAGAACAAATACTTTTGAAGCACCGGCTTTTTTTAAAGCCGCAGCACAGGCATTTGCCGTGGATCCTGTCGTAATAATATCATCCACGAGGATCACGGATTGATCTTGTACGCTCGCATCAGCCTTCGCTATAAAAACCCCATCCACATTTTTGATACGATCTTCCGCCGTATTCATTTTCGTTTGTGACTCGGTGTGCCGAACGCGCTGCAAAGTTTCTACATACGATAAACCGGCCAATTGCCCCACGGCACGGGCTAGTAATTCGGCCTGATTGTATCCGCGTTCACGTTTACGAATGGGATTCAAAGGTATAGCGGTAATCCGTGTAGCTGTTTTTAACATCGGGTTAGTATGCACTATCGGCGCCAATCGGTCAGCAAACTTTGGAATCAGCGACAACGCACGCTCGTATTTCAAAGCATGGATAGATTTCTGTAATACCTCATCATAATAATATCCCGCATGGATCGCATCGATCGCGTCGCATCGGAGTATTCCTTCATAATCACTTTCGCCGACCGTTTTGAGAGCGTTCCAGCACGACGCGCAAATATGTTTGTCGGCAGGACCCAAACGTACTCGGCAAGCCAGGCAAGTTGAAGGATAAAAAAAATCGGCCAGCCAATATAAGCTAATACGCAACGAGGCTAACATCATACACCCGCGAGTAAATCGTTAAGGCGTGCAGAAAATTGGGAACGCGGCATCACCGTATCGCAACCGGCTTCGGACGCCTTTTGTGCTAATTCAGTTTGTACATGCGAAAAAAAAGCAATGATAGGAATAGACATAGACACCGGATCCGCTTTGAGTAAACGGATCAAAGCAAACGGGTCTCTTTTTTGGATATTGAGATCTATAAAAATTTTACTATAGCTCTGCTTCAAAAATAAATCGTGGACATTTTCATTCGCCTTATCCGCAACGACCATTTGAATGCCCAGCGCACGGGCTTGCGTTTTTATTTTGGACAAAAAAAGTATGTCTTCGACGAAGAGCAAAATCATGCGGATGGCATGGATGAAGGAATGAAAAACTTAAAAGTGCTGCCTTTACCTAATTCGCTTTCGGCCCATATTTTACCGCCGTGCGCTTCAACGGCGAGTTTGCAAAATGTCAATCCTAAGCCGCGATCCGACTTGAGCCCGCGTTGCTTGAGATCAACTTGTGAAAATTTTTCAAAAATCTTCTCAAGATATTCGGCAGGAATCCCTTCGCCGGTATCCGCCACCGCAAAATACATGCGATGTTCTGCCGCTTGCCATTCGCACGTCAGGGTCAGTTTCCCGCCTTTCTGACTGTGTTTGATGGCATTAAAAAGGAGGTTAGCAATGATGCGCATCAGTAAATCGCGATCCGCCCACACCATCACGTTATCGTCACGCAAGTGCATATCCATAACCAACTGGTATTTTTCGATCATATATTCCAGTTCGCCGATATTGTGCATAAACACTTCTTTCACAGACACGGCTTCCGGGCGAATCACCAGTTTATTCTCCTCCATCCGGCTCACATCCAAAAGTTCCGTCACCATTTTGAGTAACGTACCGGTATTATCTTCCAGTTTTTTGAGAATAGAAACTTGTTTTTCGGTCATGTTCTCGCTCAGCATCGTGAGCAATTCGGTACATCCCATGATCCCGGTTAGCGGGTTTTTGAGATCATGAACGAGCATTTGCGTGAGCGATTCGCGCAAGTGCTGTAGTTGCAGAAGCTGGTCGTGTTTTTCTTCAAGTGCATCTTGATTGGTACGCAGTTCGTCATGCAAGTCTTTGATACGCATCAGGGAACGAATGCGCGACATGAGTTCGGTATAGTTGATCGGTTTGGGCAAAAAATCATCAGCGCCGGCATCCAATGCGTGCGCTTCATCCTCCGGGCGCTGCAAGGCCGTAACCATGACCACCGGCAGTAATGCCGTTTCCGGATTGGCCCGCAAGCGACGGCAGACTTCAAATCCGTCCATTTGCGGCATCATGGCATCGAGTAAAACAAGATCCGGAGATTCTGACGCAACAAGAGCCAACGCCTCTTCGCCGGAATGCGCTGTAATCGCAGCAAAGCCTTTACGAATGAGAAATTGACTTAGGAACCGAACGTTTAATTCCTCATCGTCAACGACTAATATTTGGTGATGTTGTTTTTTCATGAGACCGGACACAAGTGTACTAAGTTCGTACACGATAATCAAATAAATTTACGAAAGCCCAAATCGTCTTGCGCCTATGTCGTATTCCGTTTATATTGCGCGCACGTATTTGTTTTTTTCATACACCAGTTTTTTTGTTTGATATACCACCCTATGCGCCGATTATTTTATTCAGCATTTTATTTTTGCGTCATCGTTCTTTTTTTTGTTCTTTTACTGGATAAATGGCTGATGCCCATGTACGTGGATTTGGGCAAAGATATCGCCGTACCGGCCGTCACAGGGCTATCTTCGGAAATGGCACAAAAAAAACTTAGTGAATTAGGATTTTCGGTGGTACTAAAGCGCCGTTATGATATCTCGGTAGCCCCTAACACGGTGATACAACAAAGCCCGGAAGCGCAAGCGTTGGTAAAAGCAGGTCGTCAGATTCATTTGGTTATCGCGGATGACAATCAAACGGTCATCATGCCTTCGCTGACTTTATCCACATATCGTGATGCTGTTTTTAATTTACAATCTATCGGTCTTGCCATTGGCGTACTTGATTCGGCTTCGTCCAATGAATTTCCTCAGGGCGTTATACTCAAACAATCGATTGAACCCAACACCGTCGTTCGCCTGGGGCAATCTGTCGATCTTACAATAAGCCTTGGAAATAATATAACCGAATCCAAGGTACCTTTTTTGATCAACCTCAGCCTCAAAGATGCCACAGCTCGGATATCCGATTCCGGTCTGCGACTCGGAAAAATCGAACGTAAATTTTTGCCCGATTTGATACCTGATACGGTTGTCGGCCAATCGTTGGATTCGTCACTCGTCGTGA
Source organism: bacterium (assembly GCA_013360215.1). Taxonomy (NCBI): domain Bacteria; species bacterium. Next base: position 16,178 of record JABWCP010000031.1, read on the forward strand.
CCCCACTGACAATCATTGATCTTACCGTGAGTTCGACCGATAGTGAACTATAAATTCCCAAAAAATCTCCGAAAATTTTGTTTCGTAACCGATGGATTTATTGCCGATCCGGCGGCAACCATTACCGGACCCATGGTTCAAACTTATATCATAGGTAAAGAGCTTTCAAATCGTAATTGGGAAGTACACTACGTAGCCTATAATAAGTCCGGCATGCATGGCTACATGATGCATGAAGGATTACATGTCCATTGGATAAAAGCACGTCGCTATTTACCCATGCTCAGTTTACCGTCTGTATGGATGGCGTTAATTCGTATCAATCCGGACGTGCTGTATCAACGTGGGCGCGACATATTGACCGGCCTTATGGCTTTGTACGGCCTGATGTATGGTAAACGCACACTCTGGGCAAGTGCCGGCGAAACGGGTGTTGAGCGTAAAAAATATGCGTCCCAAAAAAATCGTCAAAAGGGTAATTTTATTCGTCGTTGGGTATTGCAAATCGAAGCACTGATCAACGATACGATCTGTAACTTTGGTATGCGCCGCACTGACCAGATGATCGTACAAACAGCCTATCAACAACAACGTCTACTTGTTACTTATGCCCGTTCCTCGACGATCATCAAATCCGGCCATCCCTTGCCTCCATCCGTTCAACGTGCCTTGCCTATAAAAGTACTATGGATCAGCAGCATCAAACCGGTCAAACGCGTTGATTTGTTTTTAGATCTGGCTGATATGTGTAAAAATGAGCCCATCGAATTTTGGATTGCCGGGCAGATTGTGCACGATGAAACAGGTCATAAAATGCAAGAGCGCATTGCAAAGATGAACAACATTCGCTATCTTGGCGCCGTTCCGTTTGAACAAAGCAGCGTACTTATCGCGTCATCGCACATATTGGTCAATACGACCGAAATCGGTTATGAAGGATTACCGAACGCCTTTGTCCAAGCTTGGCTTGCCGGAACTGTTACATTGAGTCTGCATACCGATCCGGATGCCGTGATCATGAAAAATGACTTAGGCTACGTCAATCCGGGATTGGTACACTTAAAAGAAACGATACTCCGGTTTATTTTTGAATTTGCGGTATGGCACCGCCAAAGTAATGCGTGCCGCCAATATGCAGAAGAAAACTATTCAGTGGTTTCCATCGTCAATCAAATTGAGAAAACTTTATAATTAAAGAAAACTTTATGTCTAGTATTAGCGAACAAAAACATCAACGGGTTGTCGAATTAGAAAATGAATTGCGCTCTGAAAATTTCAAACGACCACAGTATCGATATGGTATGGATCTGGTGAAAGCTACAGGACTAGCTAAAGGTCGTGTCATTGAGTTTGGCGGTGGTCGCGGTGAATTTAGCAGACTACTTAAAGACTACGGTTTTGAGGTCGTTTTTACCGATATCAATCCGGCGAATGTCGAATTTGCAAAATCCATTGGATTTGAAGGATATGTCATTGACGCCAACAGCGGTATGGCGAATCAAAAAACCGATTCGTACGACGGCGCCGTTATGCTGGAAGTCATCGAACACGTTACCCAAGCCGAATTATTACTCAAAGAAACACATCGCATTTTAAAACCCGGCGGATTTCTCGTCTTAAGCACGCCCAATCCGTACTTCCTATGGCGTCGTCTTTCTGTGCTTTTCGGTAAGCCTATAGACGGCGAAGGCTACCACTGGCGCTATTATACAGTGTATTCACTGGAATCCACTCTTCGCGAAAGCGGATTTACCATTGTTACGCATAATCACTACGCCTCCACGTTCGGCCTAGGTAAAATTCTGAAGCTTATCGGCTATACGAAGACATTTCGTTGGCCAAGATTTTTGCACGGTTTGTTGGTGAGAAAAATATATTTTTTAATGGAGAAACGTGATCATTAAAAATTTCGGCATTATATCATCAATGACTTTTATTAAAAATTGTTCTCAAAACACAAAATCAGCATCTCTCTGTATTTTTGCTGTTGCTATATTGGTCAGATTGGTATTGATAAATAATTTTTTTGAAAATTATACGCAAAGCGATGGTGTCGATTATCATAATATAGCGGTCAACATAGTACATGGTAACGGCTATTCAAGAGCGACCACTGAACCTTATGAGCCTTACTTTTTTCGGGAACCTGCCTATCCAATTTTTTTATCTGCCGTTTATAAGTTTTACAGTTGGTTCGGAAGTATTTCATACCTGTCCCATGAAGATCCGAATTTGAAGCTTCATGGCGAAATCATGCTCGCAAGAATTGTTCAGAGTTTCATTGGCGCAGGAGCATGTGTTATTTTTTATTTAACTTTATTATTGGTTTTAAGCAGCCGGGTAAGTTTCATTATAGCTTTTCTTTTCTCACTATATTTACCTTTTGCTATATATGCCTCCATGCTGATGCGTGAAACTTTACAAAGTTTTTTTGTTTTGTCCATGACCTATTGCTTCGCGCGCTTACTGATATCCTTGAATCTGAAATGGAATATTTTGTTTTCTCTTTTTTGGAGTTTATCCAATTTATGTTTGCAAATCACACTGTGGATTTTCCCGTTCGCCGCATTATTTATACTAATACGATACCGCGCATGGTTTCTCGCTTTTAGACATAGTATGCTTTCGTTTTTTATTATGATGGCGATTGCATCACCATGGCTGATTCGCACCTACTCGTTTTATCCTGATATTCGAGTTTTTAAATCCTTTGGAACAAGCTTAACTCATGAATATTCTTCTTATATCAGCTATTTAAACAAACAAACGCAAATGAGTCAAATCACTCAAGATTCATTAAACCGAGTTCAACATATATGGTACAATACGTCGGAGTATCAAAAATTTGAAAATTCATTTACTGGAACCGTTAAAACACTTTATTCAACAAACTCATCTATGAGATTGTCAATACATGATAAATTACGCTCATTGTTTATTAATTTTCGAACTTCATGGATTGAATCGTTATGGTTTATTGAAATGGATAATGGAAGAATGCATCTACGCCCGCATACCATCTACATGAAAGGCGAAAATTATTTTCTCTTGATCGCATCGTTAATTCCATTCGTTTTCGGTTATTTGGCATTACCTGGTATATTGTTTTTCCTTCGAAAGACATACATCATTCTAATGCCTTTCTCTTATTTTTTCTGCATTCTGCCACTTATCGGTAATGAACCTAGAAGAGCATTACCTATTCACGCTTTTATATTTATGTTTTCGATTCTTATGACTATTTTTTTGTATAAAAAAGTGCGTCGCTCTGTCAATAATAATTCGGATATTTTCAATGAACACTATAACTAATACGATTGTTAAATTATGAAAGGCATAATCCTCGCAGGCGGCGCTGGCAGCCGTCTCTATCCGATTAGCAAGGTTTATAGTAAACAACTGATGTATGTGTACAATAAGCCAATGATCTATTACCCTCTATCGACACTGATTTTGGGCGGCATAAAAGATATTCTCATTATCACGACCCCCGATGATGCACCTATGTTTAAAAAATTACTTGGTGATGGAAAGCATATAGGACTTAATCTGCAATATGCCGAACAACCGAAGCCCGAGGGTTTGGCACAGGCATTTATCATCGGCGAGAGTTTCATCAACAACGATCCAGTATCTTTGGTTTTGGGAGATAATTTATTTTACGGTTATTTAGATTTCTTCAAAAGCGCTATAAAAAACACTCAAACTGGAGCCACCATTTTTGGGTATATTGTTCAGGATCCGGAGAGATATGGCGTCGTAGAGTTTGATACTCAAAATCGAGTTATTTCTCTTGAAGAAAAGCCCCAAAAGCCCAAATCGCATTATGCTATACCAGGTTTATATGTTTATGATGATCAAGTAGTACAAATCGCAAAGTCCCTTAAACCCTCAGCACGTGGAGAACTTGAAATCACTGATCTCAATCGTGTTTATCTTGAGATGGGACGACTCATGGTTCAAAAAATCGGACGCGGTGTAGCGTGGCTTGATACAGGAACTCCCCAAGCGTTATTGGAAGCCAATAATTTTATCGGCGCCGTTGAACAGCGGCAAGGCATGATGATCGGATGTATTGAAGAGGCGGCATGGAGGGCCGAAATATGTACAACCAGCCAACTAAAACAAGTTATCCAAAACTTACCCAAATGTGATTACCGCTCCTACCTTGATCGAATCATTAACGAAACCCGATAACCCATGCAGTCCAAACCCGATTCCGCACATGATTATTCCGTGGTTGTACCGGTTTACAATAGCAGTTCTACATTAGCTGAACTTTACCGGCGAATTGAAACTGTTTTTAGTAAGTTAGAAAAATCATTTGAGGTTATATTTGTTGAAGATTGCGGCTCCGATAATAGTTGGGAAACTTTGTTGTCCTTGAAAAAACAAAATTCAAATAAAGTTTGCGTCATCCGTCTGAGTAAAAATTTCGGCCAACATAACGCCATTCTATGCGGATTACATTGGACACGCGGCAAATACATCATTACTATTGATGATGATTTGCAAATCCCCCCGGAAGAAATTGAAACTCTGATAATTAAGGCCAATGCGACCAACGCCGATGTAGTTTACGGAATTTATGAACACAAAAAACATTCCGTCGGTCGAAACATTGGAAGCAACACGATTCAATTCTTTTTCAAACAAAGCTTTGGGAATACAAACAGCATTACCTCCTTTCGTCTAATACGTAGAAATATCATTGAACAAATAATTCATCATAAACAAAGCTTTGTTTTTCTTGACGGGCTTATTTTTTGGTATACAAAAAAAGTTGAATACGTACTAGTTACGCATCTTAATCGGACAGAGGGCGTATCCGGCTATAATTTTCATAAATTAGCAAGATTGGGTTTTAATTTATTTTTTAATTACACAACTATTCCTCTTCGGTTTGCTACTTACACCGGCTTGACTTTATCGTTCATGAGTTTTGTAATCGGGTTGATATTTATCTATAGGAAGTTAATTTTAAGCGTACCCATTGGATTTACGGCTATAATTGTAGCTGTTTTTTTTATGGGTGGTATAACCTTATTGGTACTTGGAATTATCGGCGAATATTTAGCTAGAATTTACTCATTACAGCTTTCCAAACCTCAATACTCGATTGGTGAAATACATGATACGCAACATTGATGCAGAAATCGTAGAAATCGGAAAAAACACAATTATTCATGAAAGTGTCGTTATGCGCGGTGTAAAGGGTAAAGCTAAGCGAATCATTATAGGTGATAATGTATACATCGGCGCCAATGTCCAAATTATTTGTGACGATTTCAGATTAGGAGATTATTCGAAAATTCATCATGGTACTAACGTGCACGGGTATATGCCTTGTCAGATCGGACATAATGCTTGGATCGGACAATATTCTATCATCGATAGTATCGGTGGCACGACCATAGGCGATAATTGCGGGATTGGCGCCCATTCACAACTTTGGAGCCATATTAAATACGGTGATACTTTGGAAGGTTCTCGCTTCAAATCCGAAAGTCCATTGCGAATTGGAAAAGATGTATGGTTCGTAGGTCACTGTATCGTTTCCCCCATTACAGCGCATGATAAATCAATGGCTTTGGTGGGTTCTGTGGTAACAAGAGATATGGAACCCAATCGGATGTATGCAGGTAGCCCCGCCAAAGATATTACAGAAAAGGCGGGTACCCCTTTCCAACATATTGATATCGAACAGAAATATCAAAGAATGATGGAATTATTGAACGAATCCGGTATAAGTAAAGATATGATTAAGATTGTAAAAACTCGCAGTGAAATACGGGACGACGGCAGATCCTATTTCTGTATTGAAACACGGGAATACACAAAAACTTTAAACCCAGAAGAAATAAAATTCATGAATTTTCTGCTTCCGGATAAAGCCAAATTTACTCCTATTGCAAAGTGAATTAACAATATGTTTATTCCATTTAACAAACCTTTTCTCACAGGCAAAGAACTTGAATATATCCGTCAATCCGTAGAATCTGGGAAAATTTCAGGTGATGGTGTCTTCACCAAGAAATGCCATGCGTTTTTTGAACAACGGTACGGATTTAAAAAATGCTTACTCACCACATCTTGCACTGATGCTCTTGAGATGGCGGCCATTCTTATTGATGCTGGACCGGGTGATGAGATTATTCTACCTTCGTTTACTTTTGTATCCACCGCCAATGCGTTTGCATTACGTGGTGCAAAATTAGTTTTCGCAGACAGCGAGCGAATAACCCCAAATATTGATGTTTCCAAAGTCGAATCCCTAATTACACCGCGCACCAAAGCCATCGTTACTGTTCATTATGCCGGTGTCGCTTGCGACATGGATACGATTATGGAAATCGCTCAAAAACACAACATCTATGTCATTGAAGATGCGGCACAAGCTATTGATTCCTATTACAAAGGACGTCCTTTAGGATCTATCGGACATCTTGCGGCTTTTTCATTTCATGAAACTAAAAACGTTATTGCCGGCGAAGGTGGTATGCTGGCTATCAATGATGAGCGCTTTATGAAGCGCGCTGAAATCATTCGCGAAAAAGGAACCAATAGATCAGCTTTCTTTCGCGGTGAAATTGATAAATACGGCTGGGTTGATATTGGTTCTTCATTTCTCCCTTCGGACATCATTGCAGCATTTTTATACGCGCAACTCGAACATTTAGATGAAATTCAAAACAAACGAAAAAAATTGTGGAATCATTATTATTCATTACTATCGTTTCTAGAAGAACAAAATCGCGCTAAACTACCTTTTATACCCGATTACGCAACCAACAATGCGCATATGTTTTATTTGGTTTTTTCTGATACGGCGACACGGGCAACAACGATTGATTTACTAAAGCAAAACAATATCCATGCGGTATTTCATTACCAAAGCCTGCACGTTTCTACATTCTATAAACACCGCAACGATGGGCGTGACCTCCCCCTTAGCGACCGTTATACGGATACGCTGCTTCGTTTACCCATGTACTATGATCTGGAGCGCGAAGATGTTGAGCTAATTGCGAAAATCATCAAATCTATTGCCTAATAACATACACAACCTCATTGAATAAAGATCAGAAAATAACTTTTCTCATGCCTACCTTTTTTTCTGAGCGCGTAGGTGGAGTTGAAATACAAACTTATTTATTGGCGACTCACCTTTCCAAGTTAGGATGGAAAGTAGACTTTGTTAGTGAAACATACGATGTAAGTAAGATTGGAAGCTCGGAAATATTTGATGGCGTGACAATACATTGGGTTAGTAAAAAAAACCATTTTTCCTTTTGGCGCCGCGATATTCAAAAACTCGTTCGTTTAATAAAACCAGATTATATATACCAACGTGGCCGCTCTCGCTTCACATCTTCGCCTATTGGCATTAAAGCTACAAAAAAATTGAAAGCAAAACTTATTTATCATTGTGCTGAAGACAACGATTTTGTAAGAAATTTCAATTTTAGACAAGTGCATCAAAGTGAAAAACCACTATTCAAAAAAATTATTCTCGGGTTCGAAGCTTTACTTTCAGATTACTACTTTCATCGAACTATCCAACAATCTCATCTTATTATCGCTCAAACTGAATCTCAGAAACTTCAATTTAAGTGCTTCTTTAATAAAGATGCCACAATCATACGGTCAGCTCATGAGCTACCATCTGAAACCCGTGAAAAATCGAACCCTCCCATGATATTTTGGATAGCCAATACCGGGAAGCGCAAACAACCAGAAAAATTCATCGAACTTGCAATGCTTCTTAAGGACACACCTTATCGCTTTGTAATGGCCGGCCCTATTCCAGACAAAACGTATGAAAAAGAAATCATGAAAATGTTAAGTGAAACGCCTAACATAGAATATGTCGGACCAATTTCATGGGATGAATCGAATCGCTACTTTGCTATGGCAACTTATTTTGTAAATACAACATTGGCTGGTCGAGAAGGTTTTCCAAACACTTACATTCAGGCGTGGATGCGCGGAACCGCTGTATTGACATTGCATTGTGACCCGGATGGATTAATTGAGAAACATGAAATAGGATATAAAACAGAATCGCTTCAATCACTCGCCGTATGGCTTCGGGCTCAACTGGACGCACCTGAAAAGATTCTCCTAATGCGGGCTAGGGCTATAAAATACGGATGTGAACATCATGATATTCAAAAATCATCAACTATTTTCAGTGACCTCCTACAATAAAAAACATCCTATTAACACCATAATTCTACGATTAGATGTTCTTGCCATACCTTTCATTGATTTTGTTTTGCAGTTTTTTTTTGTATCTTTGCGCTCGTAAACCTCCTTTGTCTATCCTGTTTTTTCTTAGCTTCAAACTCGTTCTTGATTTGGTATTCCAACAATCAGACTCTGATTTTTTTTATGCAATTTCTGCAGTGGTCATATTGTTTGGAAATGCTATTCTTCTATTTCGCAATGATATACATATCAAAGAACTCCCACTTGGTCGACTCATGCTAATATTAATTACGTTTAACATTCTTTCGGCTATTTGGGGCATTGTAAACTCCTATTTTCTTATTTTTGAAATCCCACACTCTCCTATTCGTTTTGGCCAAGTAGTAACGTGGACGGGTAAGATGTTAGGCATTTTCATACCATTGTTATCAGGTTTGGCTGCAAAAAAGAGTGATCTAAGTTTAAAACAAATTCTACTAGCATTTGTACTTGGAACAATACCTGTTTGCATTGTCGGACTTTTTGACATTGGATATCAATTCTTTAAACTGAATGAGGAATCATCGCTAAAATACCATACCACATGGCGCATCAGCGGCGGTTTGTCTGGGCCGGGCACGTTGGCTATTACCATGCTTCTCGGATCAAGTTTTGCATTATACCTTCTTTTTTTCAACCAATTCAATAAAAGAGTGTATAATCATCTGATGATAGTCTATTTGGCTATAGCTTATATAGTCTTAACGTTCACGATGAGCAGAGGTGCATGGATTTCACTTATTTTCTTTTGTTTCATTTTATTGCTTCATTTGCCGACTATAAAATCAAAATTGATAGCTGCAATGGCTTTGTTGCTTCTGTTCATAAATCCGATTATTTGGGAGCGATTTAACAAAGAGACTAAATACTTAGCAAACAAGTTCATAACAGATAAAACAACGATTGATGTAACTAAACTAGGTAGCGGTAGAATATGGCTATGGAATGATGCGATTCAACATTATACAAAGCTAGATCCTGTATCCCAACTTATCGGGTCAGGTGGCTACTACGGATCTCACAATCAATATATTGCGTGGCTATTGAGAAATGGGATTCTTGGCTTATTTATGTGGTTATTGTTTTTATACCTGATGTATCGCAAAATACTCACAATGAATAAACCTAGTCGAAGTCTCGCCACAGCTTTATTTTTATGCATTTGCTGTGTAGCAAATATGTTCTCGCAACCTTGGGATAATTTTAATATATCGTTTATATTTTGGTTTTTGATCGGTTTTAATATAATTGTCTCAACAGATAAAGTTAAAAATAGAGAAAATTGTCGGTAGCCTGAACCTAAAAAAACCGGAGAATGACTTAACTGCCATTCTCTTACTTTCTTATCTTATTAAACATTGAGAATCTGAAAAAAAATGAAAATTTGTATAGTTACAACCATTCCAAGTCCATACAGAACTCCACTTTTCAATCGAATAAACTCATTACTTAAAATTCATGGATACGAACTTTTTGTTGTTTTCTTGGCAAAAGGCTATCAAAGGCGTAAATGGACTTTTGATGCTTCCACGTGGAACTTCCAATATTTTTTTTTGAATGATCCTAAAATAACTACAGGCGAGGTTTTTTTTTCATTTGCATTTTCGCTACTAGGGCTGTTATTCAAACTCAATCCAGATATTGTAGTTACAGGTGGCTTTTCGGTTCCGACAATATGGAGTACACTGTATTGTCAACTCAATAGGAAAAAATCTCTCATCTGGTCGGGAGAGACGATCGATGAAAATTCAACTCGATCGTATCAATGGATAAGGACGCTTTTCAGGCGGTTCATGGTTAAGAAGTCAGACGGGTTCATTTCATATGGAAACAAATCAAAAGAATACTTACTTTCAATTGGTGCAAGCGAATCTGACATACGAATCGCGATCAATACCGTAGATACTCAGTTTTATAGTTTTTATTCCAACGAAAAAAATCCTGATCCAACAGTAAAGAAAATTATATTTGTCGGTCATCTCGAAAAAAGAAAAGGAATTTTTGAATTAATTGAAGCTTTTAGTATTATACAACGCAAAAAAACAAATTTAGGTTTTAAGTTTGAATTACACATCATAGGCGATGGCACCCAAGCCAAAAACTTAGTACAATTTATCGAAACTAAGAAACTGGCCAACATTCGCTTACATGGTTTTCAACAATCCGATTATATTCGCTCATTATTTAGATCCATGGATATCCTTGTGTTTCCATCGCTTACTGAACTGTATGGATTGGTGCCCATAGAGGGTATGGCAGCTGGTTTGCCTGTGCTAGTTTCAAAATATGCTGGCATTTCTGGTGAACTCCACGAATGCAAATACAGTCAAATGCTTTTCGACCCTAAAAATATTCTTGATTTCGCAGACAAAATGTATTCAGTGCTAACAGTAACGACTCTATATTTTACACTGAAGATGTTAAGTCGAGAACTTTGCGAAAAAAAATTTAGCATAAAACTCAGTGCAAACTCTTTTACTAAGGCCTTGGTAGCCATAGATGTTTAGAACAATCGTTACCCTTACTGTGATCGCTTCTTTAACGGTAATTGCCGGATTTTTGGCGACTATATCCCCCTTACTCCCTTTAGCGTTGGGTATTCTCGTTGCCTTGGGTTATCTAATCACAACCAGTATAAAAAAGGCGATATTGGTTTTATTGTTGACAAAGCCAATTATAGATGCGACATGGTTATTTAAAATTCCATTCGTGGGTTTAAATGCTTTACAAATAGTTGGTTCTGTTTTCCCAATAATGATATTAATTTATTTACTCATTGCGCGCCCTAAATTAGCTAATTCTAAGGCTTTAAGATTATTTAGTATTTTTGTGGTATTGAATACAATGTCATATTTACTTTTTTGTATTAACTCTTCAAATACAGGCATTGAGGGCGTGTTTTCTTTGATGATAGCATACATCGGTCATTTTCTTCAGTTTTTGAATTCGTTTGCAGCTTTCATAGTATTTCCAATTTTATTCAAAACTCCGAAAGAGCAGAAATTTTTTTTTCAAATATTAATACTTTCTTTAATTTTTCCGTTAGTTACTGGTTTAGCCCAAATTTTTGGCTTTTTTGAAGGTCGCGTCTTGAGAACGACGGGCGATTTACAACGAATTTCAGGTTTATATTATGATAGTTCAAATATGCGCATGTATTCTCTACAAGCGCTGGCAATTATTTTTATTTATTTTAGTTATTTTTTAAAAACCACAGATAAATATTACAAATCTTCCGTGACCTTCTTACTAATAGCCGTTCCTTTATTTTTGTTAATTATATATTATGGATATTCAAAAGCAGCCATCTCAATACTTATAATATGGTTGCTTTGCTATATGATACTTAACAACAAAATTCTAATCGGAATTATTATTATATTTATATTTGGAATGACGTATTTAACTAATGATACTATTCAAATTGAGATAGAAAAGTTACTTTACAAGGAGATAAAATACACTGAAGGAACCCTAAACCCTGAACATGAATACACATTATTAGGCGGTCGAATTGCACGATGGCAGATGTTGATTGATGATTTCTTGAACCGTGACTTAAGTGAACAACTAATCGGATTCCGATTTAATGTTGGAATTATTGCGCATAATGATTGGATTCGTATATTGGTTTCTAATGGGGTCATCGGATTGATATCTTTTATAGTTTTTGTCAGTTATGTGTTTTACAAACTTATTGCAATATATATGATTTATCGTGATGGTTTTTCTACCGGTGCAATTATGATCTTTTTTATGTTTATTATTGATAGTATAGGGCTTGTACCCCTTTTATATCCCGGTTATTGCTGGTACACTTTTGGAATTTTAAGTTTAGCTTTGAATAGACCAATGCAGAAGAATCTCAATGTGTCAAGCACATCTTTTAATTCTTTAACTTAATTGATATGTTTAAAAAATTTATAAAATATTTTAGTTTAGTTACTTTTGGAATAGTACTTTCGGTAGTCACTCTCGAATTGCTAGTGCGCCTTGCCGGGGCGAAGCCGCAGACTTACCTTCGTAAATTTTCCCGTTATCATACAATACTGGGGTGGGAAAAAACACCGTTAACCGAGGGAAAATTTCGCAAAGGTGACGTTATAATTCATGAAAAAATTAATAGCCGAGGGTTACGCGATTCAGAGTACACTTATGAGAAACCTTCAAACACTTTTCGAATTCTTGTTCTCGGTGATTCATTCACCGAAGGTTATGATGTTGAAATCAATGACCTATTTACTGAAATTCTTGAATCAAAACTAAACACTTCAAGTTTTGATTCATCTTCAATTAGATATGAAGTAATCAATGCAGGAACTGGCGGATATTCAACGGATCAGGAGTTCCTGTATTTCGAAATTGAAGGTATCAAGTATAAACCGGATATGGTTTTACTCATGGTTTATCCAGCAAACGACATTTTTTACAATCATAAAAGTAAGTACGGGAACTATAATAAACCGTTTTTTCAAATTAGGAATGATTCACTCATATTAACAAATACTCCGTTACAGGAACCATACCGTCAAGAATCCATTAAAAATCTTTTTAGAGAAATGGCCCTGTATCCGATCGTTACTCAAATCATTTTGACAAAATACCCTCGAATTTCACAAACATTGTCGCATTTTGGATTTATTTCTGAATCAACACTGGCTGCTACCGCCGCTAATTTAAACTCTATTTCAGATTCTTCAGCATCATCATTTTCGGTATATAAAAAATATAATAATTTTTTTATGAATACCGCTTGGCAGAAAACTTCGCGCATTATTTATGAATTAAATAAGAAATCAAAAGAAATCGGCACGCGATTGGTTATGTTTTATATTCCGGATCGTATTGAAGTTTATGACTCCGATTGGAAAAAAACCAAAGAAAAATTCTCCCTTGAAGATCATGAATGGAGTCCCGATGTCCCATCGACAATGCTTAAAAAAATTTCAGACACATCCAATATACCTTTACTTGATTTTCGGCAATATATCTCAAAAAAAGAGTTAGGCGATTCTGTTTTATATAACGGAATACATTGGAATGTATCGGGCAATCGTTTTGCGGCAGAATTCATATACGAGGCATTATTTCATGAGAAAGCGACTGTAAAACAATAATATGCGTATAGGTATTTGCGCTTTAGGCGCTGTTTCACAAGACACAGGCGGACAGACCTATTTAAAAAATTTCGCAAAAACGCTCGGCGAAATCAAAACTAATAATGAGTTCGTTTGGTTTTTTTCTAAAGGCGAATCAAAAGTTATTGAATTTCCAGACAATACTTCAACTAATGTGGTAGTTGAATTACCACTTTCCGCGAGAACTGTTCAACGGTTAGTATGCGAACACATTTTGTTGCCATTGTTTTCCGATCATCATCGAGTAGATGTTATGTTTTTTCCTAACAATTACGCATCTATTTTCTACCGAAAGCCTTTTGTCTTGGCAATACGAAGTATGTTGATATACAACACAAAATCACACGGCGTAAATCTCATACGCTCATTTTACCGATCTATAATAGCTCCTTTAAGTGCTAAGAAGGCCGCAATCATAATTACCCCTTCTTATCATACTAAACTTGAAATCATTAAACACCTCAACATATCAGATAATAACATAGAGGTAATTTCACACGGCATAGACATTCAACTTTTTGGCAGTGAAAAAAACTCTGACGCCGCAGATACGCTATGGAAAAAATGGAATATAAAACCTCCTTTTATCCTATATGTTTCAGCTTTATGGAGTTATAAGAACCATGACAAACTGATCTTAGCATTTGATAAATACCGAAAATCAAAGAAAACCGATTTCCAACTAGTTTTAATTGGCAAGGGAGCCAGTAGTTTTGAAAGCTACGGAAAATATCTCAAAGATTTAATAACTGACCTCAAACTATCTGAAGTTGTACGATTCATTGATTTTTTACCGCATCAGGATTTGAAGCATTTTTATCAGTGGGCTAGTGTTTACGCATTCCCTTCTCAGACAGAAAGTTTTGGAAATTCGATATACGAAGCAATGGCTGCTGGAGCGCCGATCATATGTTCTAATACGCATGGATATGAAACAAAAGTAAAAGAAGCCGTCCTATCCGTAAACCCACATGATATAAATTGTTTTGCAGACGCTATTAATGCGGTGATAAACAATAAAAATCTAAGGGCTAACTTAATAAAGAACGGTAAAATACAAGCCAATAATATGTCATGGGACAATTGCATCAGAAATACTGTATTAATTATTGAGAAAGCAAATTATGAAAAAAATTGATACAGTAAGCGTTATCATTCCTGTATTTAATGAAGTAAATAGTATTCGATCTATTATTGAAGCCGTACGCAATGCACCATTGACCATAAATGCACAAACTTTAATAAAAGAAACTATTATAGTCGATGATTGTTCGACGGATGGCACACGTGATCTGCTAGAAAATGAGCTTCAATCGCTCGTAACTAAAACAATCTACCATACTACTAACACGGGAAAAGGGGCCGCCTTAAGAACCGGATTCCAACACGCAAGTGGTGATATCATAATCATACAAGATGCTGATTTAGAATATGATCCTAACGAATATATAAAGCTGATAACACCGATAATTGATAATAAAGCTGACGTTGTTTATGGATCGCGTTTTGCCGGATCAGATGCACATAGAGTTTTGTATTATTGGCATTACTTAGGTAATAAATTTCTAACTACATTATCCAATATGTTCTCTAATCTGAACCTGACTGATATGGAGACATGTTATAAGGTATTTCGCAGCGAAATCATTAGGAATATCCGCCTAGAACAAAATCGATTTGGCTTTGAACCGGAAGTCACTGCCAAAATCGCAAAAATCAAAGACATTCGCATTTATGAAGTGGGCATTTCATATCACGGTCGCACCTATGCAGAAGGAAAAAAAATCAACTGGAAAGACGGTTTTTCAGCCATTTGGTGCATAATAAAATATAATCTATTCAAATAAGCTTATTTATAAGGATGAAAACATGGGTATGATGAATAAACTCTCAATATTTGGTCAGCTTTTGCAGTTCTTATGGGAAAAAAAACTGTGGTGGATGATACCGATGGTTATAGTACTTGTGCTTTTTGGATTACTGCTCGTATTTGCTCAAGGTTCAGGATTGGCGCCGTTTATTTACACATTATTTTAATATCACTATGTGCGGAATTGTTGGCTTTATCAGCGCTGAGAATTTGGATCGTCCATCTCTTTTGAAAGCGATGACGGATGTTATTGCTCATCGCGGACCGGATGACGACGGCACTTTTTTTGATAAAAAAGCGGCGCTGGGTTTTCGTCGGTTATCTATTATCGATGTTGCCGGCGGTCACCAACCTCTTTCCAATTCCGACCAATCTCTTTGGATTGTTTTCAACGGCGAAATATATAATTATAAAGAAGTCCGTATCGAGTTGATTGCTAAAGGGTATTCATTCAAAACCAATTCTGATACCGAAGTTATCATCCATGCATATCAAGCGTGGGGTTCCCGCTGTCTACAAAAACTGAATGGGATGTTTGCATTTGCGATCTGGGATACACAACGAGAACGACTCTTTATAGCACGTGACAGATTAGGCGTAAAACCTTTGTACTATTGGCATTCGGGTTCGCAATTTGTATTTGGCTCGGAAATAAAATCACTTTTAAAGTTTCCCGATGCACCCCGTCAAGTAGATCCTGAGGCTATCAACGCCTACATGTCATTCCTATGGATACCAGATCCGCATACTGGTTTTAAGAACATTTATAAACTTCCCCCAGGGCATTTTGCCGTTTTGGAAAATTCTACATTGCGTACAGAATGTTATTGGGATCTTACATTTGATCCTCAGCCGAATATATCCGACGCACAATGGTACGATGAAATCCGGCATCATTTGGCACGTTCTGTCAAAGATCGCTTGATCAGCGAAGTACCACTTGGCGCTTTTCTCAGCGGTGGTATTGATTCGACTGCAATTGTAGCTATGATGGCACGCATGACTGACAAAAAAATCAGCACGTATACTATCGGATTTCCTCCCGAGGATATGAAAGACGATGTTATAGGAAGCGACTTGGAATTTGCCCGATTAGCTTCTCAAAAATTCCCTATCGATTATCATGAGATCATTGTTCGTCCCGATGTGGCTGATCTGCTCCCAAAACTGGTTTGGCACATGGATGAACCGCTTGCAGATCCTGCAGCTATTACCACATACCTCGTATGCAAAGCATCACGCGAAACCTTGACGGTCTTACTCAGCGGAGTGGGAGGAGATGAGGTATTCGGCGGGTATCCGCGATACCTTGCAGCGCACATGGCTTCGTGGTATGAATACATTCCCGGTTTTATGCGCAAAGGGATCATTTCACCTTTGATTCAAACGCTACCCGGCGCACAGTCCGCGTTATTTCGTAATCTCAAGAAATTTGACCGTTCTTCGACGTTGCCATTTAGAGAGCGTTATATGGGGTACCGTACGTATTTTTCTGAAGAAGAAAAGAAATCATTATACACCCACGACTTTCAGAGTACACTCCAACATGCACAGGCTGATCCTATGCACGAACATGCTATGTACTTCGACCGAATGACTCACGGCGATGCGTTGGCACAAATGATGTATGTGGATATTAAAACATTTTTACCCTGCCTCAACCTCATGTATACCGATAAAATGAGTATGGCCACTTCCATTGAGGTTCGCGAGCCTTTTCTTGATTATAAATTGATCGAAATGCTTGGCCGGATGCCTTCACGCCTCAAACTTAATGGCACCACTCGCAAATATGCGTTCAAAAAATCGATGGAGGGAATAGTTCCCAAAGAAATTATTTGGCGAAAAAAAGCCGGTTTCGGCGCACCTATTCGCTCGTGGCTATCCAAAGATTTGAAACCCATGCTAGATGATGCGCTGTCTGAAAGACAAATCGCAAAGCGCCAGCTTTTTAATCCTAAAGCTATTTCATGTCTTCGTGAAGAAGAAGAATCCGGAAAAAATTATAATAGCAATCAATTATGGCAGCTCTTGTGTTTGGAGCTTTGGTATCGTCAATTCATCGATTAATATACTAATAACAATTAAAAATATTGGATTCTCCTCTTGCTCCAAGTCATTCAAAATTATAACACCGGCGAACTCAAAGTTGATAATGTTCCCGTTCCGACCATACAACCCGGCGGCATTCTTGTACGCACGATGTATTCTCTGATCAGCGCCGGCACGGAACGTACTACCGTCGAAACGGCTCAAAAAAGTTTAGTAGGTAAAGCCAAAAGCCGGCCGGACCTTGTAAAAAAAGTTCTTCAAGTTGCAAAACGGGACGGCGTCCTGGCTACATTGCAATTGGTCAAAAATAAACTGGATACGCCGGTGCCGCTCGGTTATAGCTCTGCCGGTTATGTTGTTGCTGTCGGAGAGGGCGTTACTGAGTTTGCCGTCGGTGATCGCGTGGCATGCGCAGGACAAGGTTATGCATCGCATTCGGAAGTCGTATATGTACCAATCAATCTGGCCGTAAAAGTACCGGAGCAGGTTCCGCTGGACGAAGCCGCTTACGCCACGCTGGGTGCGATTGCTTTGCAGGGTATTCGCCAATCGGAAGTCACTGTCGGTGACAATGTCGCAGTGATTGGGCTTGGCCTTCTGGGACTTCTCACCGTGCAGATGTTAAAATCCGCCGGATGCCGCGTTGTCGGTTTTGATATCAACCCCAATGCATGCGCACGGGCCAAATCAATGGGTGCCGATTATGCTCTGTCACCGACCGACGATATGGATGCTATGCTGCAAAAGCTTACGCGCGGGTACGGTGTGGATAGCGCGATTATTACAGCCGCTACGTCCGGCAATGAACCGATCATTCTCGCCGGAGATATTTGTCGTAATAAAGGGAATATGGTTATCGTCGGTGCCGTACCGGCTAATGTACCCCGCAGTCCCTTTTATGAAAAAGAAATTGATGTGCGATTTTCGCGGAGTTACGGTCCCGGTCGCTATGATGTGAAGTACGAAGAAGGCGGGATAGATTATCCGTATGGGTATGTCCGCTGGACAGAAAACCGAAACATGCAGGCTTTTTTGGATCTGATTGATGCCAAAAAAATCGACCTCCAGTCGGTTACTACCCATCGTTTTAAAATCGAAGACGCGATACAGGCTTACGACCTTATTACCGGTAAATCCAAGACCAAAGAGCCGCATATCGGGTTGCTTTTGACGTATGATCATCGCACGCCGGATAGCAGCGATACGGTATTTCAAATCCGGGAATCGAGCGAATTCCCTCCGCTCGAAGGACGCGTTCGCATTGGTTTTATCGGTGCAGGAAGTTTTGCGCAAAATTATTTATTGCCCCATTTGAAAAAAAACAAACGCGTTCAACTTATCGCAGTTGCTACATCCAAAGGGGTCACCTCGTCGGGCGTTGCTAAAAAATTCAAATTCCGCGAAGCAGCCTCCGATGATCGTTCGATAGCAACGCATACGGATATTGATACCGTTTTTATAGCTACGCGCCATCACCAACATGCGGATCAAGTGAATCAATGTTTACGTAAAGGTAAATCCGTTTTTGTCGAGAAACCTCTGGCGCTCAATATGGAACAGCTTCAGTCCGTCATTGACACGCACAATCAAACCGGCGGACGCGTGATGGTCGGATTTAATCGTCGTTTTTCTCCGACGATTCAAGAGGTAAGAAAATTTTTTGATAAAAAAGTACAACCGGCGATGATACATTATCGCATCAATGCCGGATTCGTCCCCAAAGAACACTGGACTCAGGATGCGGCGCAAGGCGGAGGTCGCATAATCGGCGAAGTCTGCCACTTTGTTGACCTGATCATGTATCTTACGGGTTCTCTGCCGATCAAAGTGTATGCGGACACGATCTCAAGCAATCTGGATTCGCTGATCGCTCATGATAACGCTTCTATTACGTTTAAGTTTCGCGATGGTTCGATCGGAACGATCGAATACGTTGCTGTGGGCGACAAATCGTTCCCCAAAGAACGTATCGAAATGTATTGCGAAAACTCAGTCGCGGTGATTGATGATTTCAAAAAGTGCACTCTGACGCGCAACGGAAAAACGAAAACTTTTGGCGGCTCCAGGCAGGAGAAAGGTTACAAACAGTGTGTGGAATCTTTTATCGGATCAATTCAGTCCGGTCAAGACGCACCGATCCCCTTACGCGAATCCGTCAATGCGATGATTGCCACGTTCAAAATTCTCGAATCGCTTCAACTCGGTCGCCCGGTTGATATTGTGTTGGATGACCGTCAGGATTTTCTTTCCGGGTTATCTCGCATCTACACCGAACACCTAAAAACAGACTAATCAATCTCCCCCTGTATAACAGCATTTATGGATCTCACCACCACACGTGACGCATTTCAAAAACTGGAACGATACATACAACAACGTGACTATAGCGGATATGATTGCTATGATGCGTTGATCTCTCCGTTCCTAAGTTTTATTACAAAGCCACATAAATATCTTCGTATTGCTGCGATTCAGTTCATCAAAAAATGCCCAATCAATCTTCGCCCTGTTTTATTTGTAAAGCCCGGCCACAACCCCAAAGGCCTGGGACTTTTCTTGTCGGCCACGGCAATGGCTTACCGCGCAACCGATGATAAAAATTATTTGAAATCGCTGGAACATTTGACTACTTTGCTCCGCCAAAATGAAAGTCAGGGTTATTCGGGCAGTTGTTGGGGTTATAATTTTGACTGGCAAAGCCGTGTGTTCTTTGTACCCAAATATACGCCGACCATCGTCAATACGTCGTTTGTCGCTCAGGCTTTCGTTGATGCGTTTATTGCGACAGGCCGCGAAGAGTTTTTAGTGAAGGCACGTTCGGCGTGTGATTTTATCATGCGCGATCTGTATCATACCCGGGAGGGTGACCGACTTTCGTTTAGCTATACACCGATAGATCGGCTCAAAGTACATAACGCCAACATTCTCGGTGCGGGTCTTCTGGCAAGGGTTTATGCCCATACCAAAGAAAAAGAATTATATGATTATGCCAAAGCCAGCGCCGAATATGTTTTACATTATCAGCGCCCCGACGGCTCCTGGTATTATGCCGAAGAAACGATCCAGCATTGGATTGATAGCTTTCATACCGGGTTTGTGCTGGATTCCCTGGATTGGTATGTCCGCGGAACGGGCGATCAAACACCTGTGAATGCGATAAAAACCGGTTTTCGTTATTACATAGAGAATTTCTTTTTAGAGGACGGAACACCCAAGTATTATCACGACAGAATATATCCGATCGACGCGCACAGTCCGGCTCAAGCTTTTGTGACGCTTACGCGTTTAGGCGGACTGGATCAGCGGGCTTCAAATATTCGGGATCATGTTCGCGATTGGACGTTGCTCCATATGCGTTCACCGAAAGGATATTTTTACTTTCAAAAGCATCCGAATTATATAAACAAGATACCTTATATGCGATGGGTTCAAGCCTGGTCATATTACGGTTTAGCGCATCTGCTATTTTACGATACGTTTAAGGAGATTCATGGTTATTCTCGGTATTAGCACCGGTCATGATGCCGGAGCTTGTGTAATGATTGACGGCAAGATCATTTCTGCAATCAATGAAGAACGTCTCAATCGAAAAAAAATGTATTGGGGCTTTCCGACGCTTTCAATCCCCGAATGTTTGCGTTTGGCGCAAATAAAGCCGGGTGCTATTCAAGCCGTAGCGATCGCCGGTACCAGTTCCACACGTGCCAAACCTATGGAGTTTGGTTACAAATCCGTCGGTGGTTTTCGTCGTATTTTTGCCGAACTCAGCCGTACACCCCTGACCGGGCTTTTGATGGGAACGGAAATCGGCACTAAACTAACGCGAAAAGTATTCGAATCTTCTTTTTTCCGCGGCACTTCTGAAATTGATTCGGCTCTCAGCGCGGCGGGTATTCACGCACCCATTCATTTTATTGATCACCATTTATCCCATGCGACGTCGGCTTATTATACGTCGGGTTGGAATGACTGCGTGACCATCACGCTGGATGCCAGTGGTGACGGTTGGTGTTCGCGCGTGTACGATTGTGAAAACGGTACGATGAAACTGATCAACTCCATTCCTGCTTATCATTCACCGGGTTTCTATTATTGTTATGTGACCCATTTGCTCGGTTTTATCGCGCTGCGTCACGAAGGCAAGGTTACCGGGCTCGCCGCATTCGGCAAGTCTGATCAAACAGCCGCTATCTTTAGTGAACGTATCGCCTATGATTCAAACAAATTTCGTTTTGATAACCGTGGCGGATGGCTCCAAGGTGAAATGGCGCATCTTCAAAAACAGCTCGAAGGATTCAGTAAAGAAGACATTGCTGCAGGAATCCAAAAACATCTTGAAGATATGGTTACGGCCTACGCAAAAGACGTTGTACGTAAAACCGGCCGTAAGCGCATCGCATTGAGCGGCGGTGTATTTTCTAATGTCAAACTCAACCAAGATGTATGGAAATCCACCGGGGTCGAAGAAGTTTATGTTTTCCCCAACATGGGAGACGGCGGATTGTCTACGGGCGCGGCTTTTGAGGTATTTCGTCAGCAAAAAGGAACGTGCCAACCCTATCGTTTGCACGATGTATATTTGGGCACTTCGTACAACGACAGTGAAATTGAAACGGCGCTCCGGCAATCCGGATTCCCCTACAAACGCTATGACAACGTAGAAGATGAAATAGGCCGATTGCTCTCGGAGAAAAAAATTGTCGCGCGTTTTAACGGCGGTATGGAGTACGGTCCGCGCGCGCTGGGCAATCGCTCGATTCTCTATCATTGCCAGGATCGTACGGTCAATGCGTGGCTCAACGATCAGCTGAATCGTACGGAATTCATGCCGTTTGCACCGGTGTTACTTAAAGAAGACGCGCATGAATACCTCACCGATTATGATCCCAACCGCGCCTACTCTGCGGAACATATGACCATTACGTACAGCGTAACCCAAAAATGTGCTGACACGGCGCCGGCCATCACACACGTTGATCAAACGGCCAGACCGCAATTGGTCACCGAAGATCTTAACGCCTCGTATTATCGCATCCTAAAAGCTTATAAACAGCGCACAGGGCATTCGATTTTGGTCAATACCAGTTTCAATATGCATGAGGAGCCGATCGTGCGCTCGCCGGAAGAAGCGATCAAAGCCTACGAACAAAGCCGATTACACGCTTTGGCTATCGGTAACTATATCGTCGAAGTGGACTGGTCAACGCGCCCATGATCGATACCTTGCATACCATACGCGTACTTGGTTTTCCGACGACTACATTGGATCGGCGATCTCTGCTGTCGGAGATTAACCGCTGGATCACCGTGCGTGATGCTTCACGCCATCTCATGGCACTCAACCCTATCAAAGTGATCCGTTCACGCAACGAAGCCGACCTCGTTCGTCACATTATGCAGGCGGATATGGTATACCCTGACGCGTTCGGTATCAGTTGGGCTATGAGTGTTTTCTCCGGAAATAAATTTAAACCGATTCCCGGTTGCGATCTGATGCTGGACCTTTTTGCCATGGCGGCTCAATCCGGATACAAAATTTTCCTTCTCGGCGCTTCAGAAACCGTTGTATCCGAAGCCGTACAATACATTGCGACGCACCACGCCGGTGCGCAAATTGCTGGCTTTCGCCACGGTTATTTTTCAAGTGACGATGAAAAACAAAAAACAGTTCAGCAAATCATTGATGCCCGCCCTGACATGGTATTTGTTGCAATGGGTGCACTGGTGCAGGAAAACTGGATACAGGCGATACAGAAAGCTTGTACTCATCAAAATATCTCCATACCTTTGCTCATGGGTGTAGGCGGCAGTTTTGACGCGATCACAGGGCATGTTCCCCGTCCTCCGCGATGGATGTTACGCCTGCATTTGGAGTGGCTTTTCCGATTATTACAACAGCCGTTTCGCGCTCCACGTATGCTGGCGCTGCCCAAATTTGCCACCCTTGTGCTTTTGAAAAAATGGTTTGGTATCAATACGGATGTACAGACCGACGATTTCAAAAAAAATTAAAATTCATTTCAGGAATTCACTTTGTCTTTTATAGCTACATTTCTCGCCGGACTTATAATCGCCGTCGGTGTTACACCGATGCTTCGCAAAAAACTTTTGGCGCGCGGCGTTATTGACCAACCGGATGCACGCAAAGTCCATACGAGAGCGATTCCTCGCCTTGGCGGTGTTGCAATCTATTTAGGATTTGTTGTCGCCGTATTAACGGCCTATGCTCTTAAAGGCGCTGCTTTTGATGAAAAAATCACTCAATTCGTAGGCCTGCTCGTTGCAGGAACATTTATCGCCGTCGTTGGTGTTTTTGATGATGTATATAATGTTCGTGCGATTTACAAACTTTTTACGCAAATCGCGGCAGCTTTGATTTTGATAGCATTTGACATTTCTATGGGCAGTTTATCCAACCCGTTCGGTGGATCTATTGAGCTTGGTGTATGGAATTATCCGGTTACCATTTTTTGGGTCATCGGCGTTATTAACGCGATCAACCTCGTGGACGGTCTGGATGGATTGGCATCCGGTGTTTCGCTTATCGTTACAATGACTATTTTCCTCATCGCTCTGTATCTTGAAAAAACATACGTGGCATTGATCGCGCTGGGATTAGCCGGGAGCATACTCGGTTTTTTGAGGCATAATTTTTATCCGGCTAAAATTTTTATGGGCGATACCGGAAGCATGTTTATCGGTTTGATGATTTCTGCGTTGGGTTTGATCAGCTCTCAAAAATCGGCCGTCAGCTTTGCGATATTAGTTCCTTTTATTGCTTTGGGCTATCCCGTCATTGATACGGCACTGGCTATTTTTCGGAGAGCACGCGCAGGGAAAAGTATTTTTACGGCAGATCGTGAGCATATACATCATATTCTTTTATCGTACGGATATTCTCATCCCAAAACGGTTATTTTTTTATACGTCATATGCCTTTTCTTTGCGACGATGGCATTCCTCTTTGCCGTATATAATAAATCCGGCACATTCACGGTCGGCGTTTTGTTTTTTGTACTCATATTTATTTTTCTTTTTATCCGCATGATAACGGATTTTAAAAAGAAAACTGAAGAAGATCAGGAAACAGACGATCTGTGAAAAATATCATCCGCATCGTAATCATCTACGGTATCTTCGGTTCCTGTGCGCTTCACGCACAAACTCATGCCGATCATTCCGCGTCCGTTTTTATTCCCATAGATCACTGGATGTATTCTTACATCACTCTTCTCCAGGATCGCGGGCATTTGACTTCGCTCAACCCTTCGGTAAGGCCTTATACGCGAAAAGAAGTATTCGGGGCGGTAAAAAAATTGAACCCGACCGATCTTTCTTCTGCTGAAAAAAAATGGATCCAACATATCCGGGAAGAATTATCGGATGTTGCAGAAGAGGTCGCCTGTGTGGATACGACTCTGATTCGCACTTCATTGGAAGGCCGGTTATCGCTGCGTCGCCAGCAAAAAGATACGCATGGCGATTATTTTGTGAAACCCAACCTCGAAATATCATCGGATAATTTCGCCATACATTTGCGCGCGCGCATAGATCATGCACTGCGCCGGGACACCAATTATCAGGGGCGTAAACAAAGTATCGGTGGCGCATATCTCCCCGATGCCTATGCTCTTCTTCAATGGAAGAATGTTCGATTAACCGTCGGTCATTATTCGACAAACTGGGGACCTTTTGAAAATAAAAGCCTCATTGTGTCTGCCAATCCGTATCCCTATGAGCGGATCGAACTATCTTGGACTACAAGAAGGATATCTATTCGAAGCTTTGTTGCGCAGTTAGATCACGCGTACAATGCGGGGCGGTATTTTTCTGCGCACAGGATGGATATTCGTCTGCCTCACGGTATTAATCTGGGTATCACCGAATCCGTTATTCATGGAAATGCCGATAAGACACAGCCGATAAATTGGAAATACCTCAATCCCGTCAATATTTTTGCCGAAGCGCAATTAAATGGCGGCGGCGATGCGAATGAAAATATCGCTTTCGATGCGTATGTACCGTTAGGTCGGTTTGTGTTTAAAGGTCAGTTCCTCGTCGACGATTTGATTCTCGACGGCCCGGACAAACCGGCGCCGAATCGAAAGACATCGCCGGATCGGCTGGGATTTCTGATCACAGGTATTATTAATAATCCCGGTCTCCCATCGTCTCAAGCCCAGCTCGATTACGAACGTGTCAGCTCTTATACGTACAACATTAAATCATCGCGTCCATGGCAATCCTACACCCATAATGGATTGGGTCTTGGCAGCCCGCGTAATGATCGCGATGCATGGATACTGATGTGGCGCTATTTTGGTTTTGAGCGTTGGTTGTTGTCTTTGGAAAGTGGTTTTTTTCGCCAAGGCGAGCGCAATTTGAGCAGTCATGATTTTACCGATTCGACCATGACCGTGGGCAAATTTCCCAGAGGTTTAGTCGAAAAAACGTGGCGATTAGGCATTCAGGCCGATTATTTTCACGCTCATAATTTCTGGGCTACTTGTAAAATATCAACTGACAATGTCCGCAACCGTTCTAACAAAAAAACTCCTCTGCGGCATTACTTGAATGTATTTGTTTCACTTAATTATCAGATAGATCGATATCTTAACATATAGGACTAAGCAATGAACATTCTCGGCATATCCTGTTTTTATCATGATTCGGCGGCCGCCTTGGTACGCGACGGAAAGATCATCGCCGCTGCACAAGAAGAGCGTTTTACTCGAAAAAAACACGATGATAATTTTCCAAAACACGCCGTGGAATTTTGTCTTAAAACAGCCGGTATTGATATGTCGCAAATTGACGTCGTCGCGTTTTATGAAAAACCGCTCGTCAAATTTGAACGATTGCTTCGTACTTATTTTGCTTATGCGCCGATAGGATTCAATTCGTTTATCAAGGCCATGCCGCAGTGGATCAGAAAAAAACTCTGGATGCAGGAGCTTCTGCTGGAGGAGTTACCGGGCTTTAAAGGAAAAATCATATATCCGGAACATCACGAATCGCACGCTGCAGCGGCTTTTTTCCCGTCTCCGTTTCAAGATGCCGCCTTTTTGACGATCGATGGTGTCGGTGAATGGACTACGACCAGTTTTGGAACCGGGCGCGGGAATAAAATACAAATAGACTACGAAATTCATTTCCCGCATTCACTCGGTCTCTTGTATTCCGCATTTACGTATTATACGGGATTTAAAGTTAATTCAGGCGAATACAAAGTCATGGGTCTTGCTCCGTACGGCGAACCCAAATACGTCGATCTGATCTACAAACATCTGATTGACCTCAAAGAAGACGGGTCGTTTCGGATGAATATGGACTATTTTGATTTCGCCGCAGGCCTCACAATGACCAATGCTAAATTTGACGCAATCTTCGGCGGACCGCCGCGTAAACCGGAAAGCCGCCTGGGGCAACGTGAAATGGATCTAGCCAAGTCCGTGCAAGTGGTCACCGAAGAAATAATGATGCGTATGTCCAAACATGTACGGAAAATCACCGGTCAAAAAAATCTCTGTTTGGCCGGCGGGGTGGCGCTCAATTGCGTGGCCAACGGCAAACTTCTCAAAGAACGTGTTTTTGAAAATGTATGGATACAACCGGCCGCAGGCGACGCAGGCAGCGCATTGGGTGCCGCACTTTTCGGTTGGTATCAATATGCCAACAACCCGCGCAACGCCGATAATAAAAATGATACACAGTTTGCTTCGTACCTCGGTCCTGATTTTACGGACGCCGAAATTGAAGCCTATTTAATATCCCACGATATCCCTTACAAAAAACACGATCGCTCTGCTATGGTACAATCCGTCGCCGGCATCCTAGCCGACGAAAAGGTCGTGGGTTGGTTTCAAAACCGTATGGAATTCGGCCCGCGTGCATTGGGCTCACGCAGTATCATCGGCGACGCCCGTTCTACGAAAATGCAATCCGTAATGAACCTGAAGATCAAATACCGCGAATCATTCCGCCCGTTTGCGCCGAGCGTTTTGCGTGAAAAAATGACGGATTATTTTGACGTGGATTACGA
>JABWCP010000032.1 GCA_013360215.1 bacterium
ATACTTGCCTCCTTCACTAGGAGACAATAATACGGCTTTCTAACACGACATTTCTACTTTGCTATATTAGGACATTATTACCTTGCCGAGATAGTTATTATTCCCTTGCAAATCCGCATACAAAAATAATATCCCCGTGCCTTTATATTTAATGTGTAACTCGTAATCATTATTAAGTCGTCTATCACATCACATAAAAAAACCTCCGCTTCATACAGCGAAGGTTGATGATAATATGATTTTTGTTATGATGCTGGCCGGTGCGATCAAATGCAATTTATAATGTTGCTGTAGTTACTTTAGATGAGATTGTAAAGCTGCCTTTTTGCGTTCCACCGGAATAAGTGCCGCCGGAATACAATCCATTTGTCACGGTTGCTCCGGTACAATTACCGCCGGTAAACACTTTGTAGGTCGCTCCATTTTGAAGAAGCGGTGATGAAAATACGAAGTAATAAGCAACCCTTATGGGTGCGTAGGTGACCAAACTATTTCCTTCGGAATCCTGTATATTGAATAAACGGCCCGGCGATACATTGCTGTTTATTTTTATCAAAGCCGTGTATTGTGTAGATGTCGTACTCGTCGCTTCGATCATTGGTCCGGCATTAGGTCCCGATGCAATGAGCAAACCTCCGGAAATGTTAAAATTTCCGTTACAATCAATAGCCACTTCCGGATATACCTTTGGCCCTTGCGCGATCACCACACCGCCGGTCATTTCTATGTTTCCATTGGCATCGATCGCATCACCGTCCGATGAATTCAACGCTATCGTGCCTCCGGCAAAAGTTAACAAACTACCGTCAACCGCTTCGCCGCCGTTTCCATAGGTCGTATTGACTGCATCATCCGAAGCTGTAACCGATGCATTCCCGTTATTCATCGTCACAAAAGGCGCTTCTAAACCTTCATAGGATTTTGTCACCGTAACTGTTCCGCCATTGATGGTCAACGCGGTTTCGGATTTTATCCCGTCATCGGCGGATGAAACCATGATAGTACCGTCATTGATGGTTATTGCGCCATCGCATTTTATCGCTTTGGCTTCGCTCGTCAACGATCCATAGATATAGCCGGCACCGGTAGTGGTAACGCTGATCGTCCCGTTATTCATCACCATCGTGCTGTCTATATTTATACCTTTACCCGCCGTACCGGAACTGGTAACGGTAACCGTCCCCTGTTCCATCAGAAAATGGCCGTCGCAATCAATCCCCGATGAGGAAACAATATCCGAAGCCGATCCATCATAATAAGCATTACCACCGGTCGTGATCGTGATACTATTGTTGATCAATGTAAGATTACCGCCGGTCTTGATACCTTTAGCACCCGGACCTAAAACCGTGAGTGTAATGGTTTCGTTACTATTGATAGTAGTGTGACTTTCGCTTTTTATCGCATGTGCTTTAGTGCCGGATGTAGTGACATGGATCGTACCGCCGGTGATTTGTATGTACGGTGTGACGGATATATCTCCCTCTTCATACGACGCGGTGATGCCTTCGTCTATGGAGTTGACCGTGATGCGTCCGCCAAGGATAGCGATAAATCCTTCTTCGCATTCGATGCCGTCGCCGGAGGCAACAATATTGAGGTAACCGCTCTCCATAGCGAAATAATCATTGGCGTGCACACCATCGGAAGCCACGGCTACAATATCTATACTGCTCTCTTTGATATAAATATAATCATCACTGGCAATGCCGTGTTTGTAATTCCCTTTCACTTTTAGTAAACCGGTACCGCTGAAACTAAGCTGCCCTTCGCTGAACAGCGCCGCTTTCTGATCCTCGGTCGTGGTAACATAGGACGCACCGTCTATCAATCGGTTATTGGTACCATAGACGATGTTGACCGAAACTTTTTTACTCGATTGCACATTTACAGCCGGCCCATTATCATTAGTGATACTTACCCCGTTGAAAACCAAACCAAATTTGTAAGCGCTGTATATTTTGAATATTCCGTCGGAAATTTTTCCGGATAAGACATACTGGATTTCCGTTCCCGTAATCGTGGAATTCACTACCACGTCACCGCCGTCTATAGAAATTGTGACACCTAACGTATCAAACGGATTACTAACCGAAATCGAAGAGTCGGAATACGCTATCGTAACAGCATGAGCAAAAGTGGTATCCAATGTATGACCAAAAAAGTCATCTTCGCTGCTGTTACGACTACGATGCTCATCACAATTTTGTAATGCCGTTACTGTCAGAGCAAAAAAAATGATTACCAAAAGCCTCTGCATGCGTACCACAGATTTCTCTTTTAATGCGTGAAAGGAAAGAATATTTGAATCACCCGTGTTCATCATTCCGATGCTCGGTAAGTGAAGAAGTTTGATTTTTACGATTACTCTGACCGCTTCGTCCCGTCGGCAATGTCTTAAGCTTAACACAAATTTCCAAACAAAATAAACACAGACATTGCCCGTTCACATAACTAAATATTGAGGCGATGTAATTTTTTTTGTACGTTGGATGATTCACATTCAATCCGGAATACCATCATGGCTGATCCCAAATCTCTTGAAGCGTTAGAACAACGGCTCAATCATATCACGCATACACTTATCGCAGCCCAACAAGAAATCGGAAGACTGCGCAGTGAAATACAAACACTACGTGCAGACGGTCATCCCGCGTCCTCACCGCTTACGGTTGAAGAAAAATCACATACCGTTTCACCAACTCCGGTTACAACGGCTTACACTATCGCCAAACCGGCCGTCTCGGAAATACCCAAACCCAAAATCCGCGCCGAAGAACCTAAAAAGAATATCGAAGCTTTTATCGGCGGCAAACTTCTGACGATCATCGGTATTGTCGTATTGGTTATCGGATTGGGCATATTGGTGATCGCCGCCATAGAAGCTGACATGATCGGACCCATTGGGCGTGTCATGATCGGGATTTTGTCCGGACTCGGTTTATTGGTCGTCGCAAAAAAACTCAAACGCACGTACGAATTGTTTTCTGCGGCTTTGTTGAGCGGCGGCATGGCAACGCTTTATTTTAGCGTGTTTGCAGCCTTTTCTTTTTACGCTCTGATTCCTCAATGGGCGGCTTTCGTGATGATGCTTATGCTCACGATCTTTACCGTACTGGCGGCTACACGCTATGATCGCCAGATCATCGGCGTGATGGGCCTTGTCGGCGCCTACGGCGTGCCTTTTTTGATAAGCACCCAAAGCGGACAAATTTTAATTCTGCTTTCATACATCACTTTGGTCAATGCCGGTATTTTGATACTTGGTTTTCGTAAAAACTGGCGCATCATGAATCATACGGCATTTGTTTTGACATGGGCTATTTTTACGGCGTGGTTGGTTGATCGTTATGACGAAAAAACACAACTCCCTATCGCGTTGGGATTCAGCACATTATTTTATATCAAATTTTATTTACTCTTTATTGCATACAAAATCCGCTCCAAAGAACCTTTCGCGGCATACGATATCATCCGTCTGCTGGGAAATAGTTTTGTTTATTATGGCGTCGGATACGGTATTTTGGATTCGGTATCACACGGTGCATATCAGGGATTATTTACGATGGGCATCGCGACGACACATATCGCATTTGGTTATTATTTACGAAAAACCCAAAACGGAGAGCGCGCTTTGGTGCTCGCCGTAGCAGGTATGACGCTTATTTTTACGGCTATAGCTATTGTCGTTCAGTTAGAAGGACATTGGGTAACCATGCTCTGGCTCGCCGTCGCATCGGTTGTTTTTTGGATGGGTCGTTCACAAAACGAGGTCTGGTATGTACGCATGGCCGTCCTATTATACGGCATCGGATTCATTAGTTTTATTCATGATCAGCAGCATGTGGTTTTGGTTAATGCCGATCTTGTCGTCGTATGGAAACCCGTTTTCAATCTCAATTTCCTGAGTGCACTGTGGGCCATCGGTGCGTTTGCTTTTTCCCAATACATTATTTTTCATCCGTCATACGTCACCAAGAATGCAGCCCCATCCCAAATAGATCGTATCGGTTTGATGATAATTTCTGGTTTAACAGCGCTGACCGTGTTTTTTGCTTTTGCGTATGAAATTCATTTTTATTTCCAATCGCTATACCGACAAACATACACCGATTGGCATGATATCGCCCGTGCCGACATTTCGTTCTTATATTACAATACGGCATGGATTAGTTTATACGCCGGATTGTTTTTATATGCCTTCACGGTTTTGAGCCGTCGTTTTTATAAGGACTGGAAAGGCTTTATCGTGGCGTCCGTTTTAGCGGGCTTTTATCTTATCCTTGTGTTGACACAGACGGTAGACGCCATGGGCGCACTGAGAAGCTTTTATATTGCTCCGCCCGGTGAATATCCTTTTGTCGTCGGCTTCTCTTCGATGCTTATCCGGTTTGGCGTCTGGTCTGCCGTAGGATTACTTTTATACGGAATATCATCCTATGCCAAAGCGGCAGAACCCAAGTTTAGCGAACCCTTGCACGTCATCATCAACATCTGCGTGATTATCATCTTGTCCGTCGAATTAAAAAATGCCTGGCTCGTAACCCATGCGGATGATATTTCACTACTTGAAACACAAGTATATCGCATCGGATTTACCATATTATTCGGCATCTACTCTCTGACGTTGATCGCTATCGGTATATGGAAACGCCACCGTATGATGCGTTATTTCGCGATCGCTTTATTTGCACTCACGCTCGTCAAAATTTATACTTACGACATGCAAAACCTTAGTTCGTTTAACCGAATTCTTCTTTTTATTCCTCTGGGGCTTATCTTGTTATTGGTTTCCTTCTTATATCAAAAATTCAAACACATTATCACGGGCGATGAAAAAACAAATGCGTAGATTGTTCCTTTTTTTATTAATCGTGTCCGGCACTACAGCGTACGGACAATTTTCCTCCTACCGCATGGCCGCTGATTTGGACTCCGTTCGGCAAAACGGCTGGCATCATTTGCACATTTTACCTTCGTGGCTAGCACAGATGCGCGGGGACAAAGCCGACGTAAGGCTGTTTTCTTTTCGCAAAAATGATACGCTGGAGACACCGTACTTGGTGCACAAAAGTGAAGATCGTATGCGTACCAAAGAAATTCCGGTTCACACTATCAATCGCGGCATTTCGGGCCGTACACTTTTTCTCACGCTGTCACAACCTTCAAAAAAGATCATCAATACTCTGACGTTTTCACCGGAAGCAATTAATTTTAACTGTGGCGTTATCATCGAAGGCAGCGATGATCAAAAAAACTGGATACGTCTCGCGACGGATGAACCGCAACGTATTTTCGGAATTCAAAATTCAGATATTTCATATCGCTATACCACACTTCGTTTTACAGAAACCAATTTTCGGTATTTACGATTACAACTGAGTGACGCGAGCCAACTCGGTACGGTCCATGTTGAAGCTACCGAGAATACCGTGGATTGGGCCGAATTGGACACCTTACGTATAACCTCGACAACGACAACAGAAAGCCATACCGCCCATACGACGGAAATGATTATGGAATTTGAAAATCCATCGTCGGTAGATCGCTTACAATTACGTTTTTCCAACACGGGAGACTTTTATCGGTCGGTGGATGTACTGGCGCGCGGCGACAGTATCGGCGGTCGTAACAGAAACAACGCCTGGTGGTACCCTGTTTCATCCGGTGTAGTCAGTTCTTTGGAACCGGCCATCCTGCGCAACTTGTCAGTACGCGCTTCCGCGATAAAGCTTATCATCCACAATCACAACGATCAACCTTTGAAAATTACGAACGCGATTGCATTAGCCGAACGAACCTACTTAGCCGCTAAGTTGGAGAAAAACACACGCTACGTTTTGACCTTTGGAAAAAAGAATGATCAAGCCCCGCGTTATGATGTCGTTTATTTTCAGGAAACGATACCTTCGGTTTTACCGATAATTTCTGCCGGTGTAAGTTATAGCCTGCAAAGTGCGAACAACGTAACAACGTTTGGTCAAAACTGGTGGATATGGCTATTACTTATCGTAGCCGCGGTAATACTCGGATGGATGGCGATGGGTTTGATCAAGGAGAAATAAAAACCGGTTTTCACTTAGCCCAATGATTCCACTGTAGTGTCAAATATGCATTTCTTCCGCGTCCCGGCATTTTTTGAATGTTGGCATGTTCACGGTAATCGGTATCCAAAACATTTTCTACACCCCATTGCAATTCCGCGTGTTTATTCACTTTTATACCGCCTCGGATTGTAAATAAGGTAAAACCGTGCGTGCGATGTTCAACCGCCTGTTGTTTGGCAAAACGGTTTTGTGAAGCGGCCGT
The DNA here is from genome assembly GCA_013360215.1 of bacterium. Taxonomy (NCBI): domain Bacteria; species bacterium. Next base: position 6,310 of record JABWCP010000032.1, read on the forward strand.
TTTATTAGACAATTCAAACCAATACGAACCCGGCACCCAACGCACACTGTTTAAAACTTCAAGCGGCGCCATACCGGGCATCGGTTCATCCCATGCACTTACGCGGCTGTAACGGTATGAGGCTGTAATCTGCCATGCGATGGTATTGGTAATACTTCGAAAATGCGACGCTTCGATACCGGCAAGATCCGCGTGATGGACGTTTTCAATTTGTTTGAACAGCGTATCGGTGGTAATACCTGCGATATAGCGATCAATCCGTGTGTAAAAAATCTGCGCTTTGGAAATATGCTTATCCGTTTTGTATTCGTACGACAGTTCCGATTGATAACTGATCTCGGGTTTGAGATTGGGATTGCCTGTATAAATAAATCCATCGGACACATTATAAAAATAAAAACCATAGTTCTCGATATGCGTCGGCGTACGCGCCGTCCGTGCGAGCGCTAATCGCAATTTTTGATCGGCCATCATTTGCCATTCCGCAGCCGCACTGGCGCTAAAAGTTATGTATGATGTATTGAGGTGCGTCCGGTTCCAATATCCTTCCAACTCCCGGCGACCGATATCATCATGCAGGGAACGAACGGAATAATCCAAACGGAATGATGATTTGAAAACAATTTTTTCCGTTAACAAACGACGGTATTCGGCGGCGGCGGCGTAGTTATAAACATGCGTTGACCCGATATTGACGAGGTACATCGGCGAAACCTCGGGATCCAAACTTTGCATATCCATATCGGCAAACGCCGTCATACGATAAAAATCCACAACCCATTTGATGCCTTGAATATTGTCGCCGGTATAGAGATTGCTCGAAAAACCGATCGTACGCGTATTGCCGTACATCGGCATATACATATTCGGCATAAAATCACGTGCCGTGACATCTCTGTCGTAGTCATCCATATCATGATCCACCATGTTAAAATACACTTTGGTATTCAAAAACGATGCATGATGCCAAGGTTGTCTCCACTGGTGTTCAAGACCAAAAATATTGGCCACTGCGCGGCGGGTATCCATCAGCAAAACGGGATAACCGGCATCGGTTGCAACATCGCGAATATACGATGCCGTCCAGGTATGATTACCGTTTTGGTGCGCAATATCCGTTTTAACGTTGGATTTATTATATCCTGAATTATGCATCAAACGGCCGTCACCGGCACGGAAATCATCGGACTTGCGAAGCGAAACGCCCGCGCGTGCGGCCCATGCACCGCCGGACCAATTGGTGGTCGAGCGCACAAAACGCAAATGAGATACGTTTTCATATCCGGTTTGTACGCCGATGGCAAAGGGTACGGAAAAATCGGGTTTGCCCGTTCTGAGATTGAGTGATCCACCGATCGTCTGCCCGGCGCTCATATCGAAACCGCCTTTAGCAACTTCGATTTTTTCGAGATTATCTATTTCGACGTACGACGTGACGGGATCCATTTTGTCAATGCACGCGCCAAAAATTTTCATATCATCCACAAGCACCTGAATTTGGCCGCCGCTTAGCCCCCGGATGGCCGGTTCTAATCCGAAATTGCCGCGACGAATCAGGGAAAGGCCGTCTGTTTTTTCAAGAATGTCGTCCGTGGTGTTGAGTTTCTTTTCAAGATAATACGATTCCTGCTGTTGCTCGATCCACGGGGCTGAAACAATGACTTCTTCTTCAAAACGAATCGCATTGCTGCGAAGAAAAACAGGCATGATTCTTTTTTCGCTAAAATGGTCCACGCTCACCCATGCGGTTTGGTACCCGACGCACGAAATGCGCAGTTTGTATTTGCCGTGATGACGCGGAAGATGAAAGTAACCGGCGCTGTCGGCTATCGTACCTTCTTCCGTGCTGTCCATCCGTATATGCGCATAACGCACGGCTTCGCGGGTTTCTTCATCCACGATACGACCATGCACCATCGTAGCGTGTTCCTGAGCTTGTACGGATAGGGTTACCAAAACAACTAACCCTGTACAGTATTTGATGATCATTAACATAGGTTTCATATTTACACTCAATGAATTAGCGAAACTTTTTACTTTCAAATCATGCGGCTTCCGGGAGGCTCTCCGAAAGCCGCATGGACTCTACATACTAATCAACGGTAACATCAAAATGCGTTTCCACAACGGTTGCCGCATTGCGGGTAATGCTGACATCCACTTGCCAATCGCCGGTCATCGTAAAATTGACTTTTCCGCGATATACGGCGCCGCTAACATACACCGGATCTACGTTATTAGGCGATCCGTGTCCCATAGACGGCATCGTCGGTTCGATCGCAAGAGTCGCATCGGTCACATCGGGAAATGACATCATGGATACGCGCTCATGCACCATCAGCTCCAATGTGTTCAAACCGACTTCCGGTACACGCGGTTTTTTCCATGAAAGAATGTACGACTTCGCATCCGTTCCCGTTACGACTTTACAACGATTGGAAGATTTGACCTTGGGTTCGATCATCACCGAACCTTCTTTACCGCTGTGGTGATCGTGAAATTCCACTTCCAATTCCCAATACTCCATGTCATTGCCCGGCATTTGAAATACGACATACCCTTCAAATAATCCTTCTTCCGCTTCTTCACTTTCCGGATTACCGTACGGTGCGGCATGTGTCATTTCCGTCATATGCATCACCGGTGACAAGTGAATATGCCCTTCGTCAAGTATTTCTCCGCTCGCCGAATCCTGCAAACGCGTATAGATCGCGTTATATCCGGTAGTCAACGTATCTTCGGAATACACCGAAACCAAAACACCTTGATCGTATCCTTGACCTATCAAAACCATATCGTTGACGGGATCGGACGAATTTTTGTCTTTTTCACAAGACGAAATAAAAACAACCGTCATGATGATAATTGCTAACCAACGTAACATGATAAACGCTCCCAATTTTTTTTTGATATACTTCGCACACGCGTCGCTCCAAACTTCTTTTTTTGAAGCTTAACTGCAGGGCGCATAAAATTTGACCTGTCATCGTGACGATACACCACACTCCGGTACGTAACTGACGGTCGTACTCAGAGCATTGTCATTGTATCTGTTCGATGATCCCATTGAACTAACCGGATGTCTCACATCATTGCAAAGCACGATGCACCGAGCATCCGTTGTTTGGAAAAGAGTTTAGGCACGCGGCGGGTGAAAAATATCGGAAGGCGTTTTTGAAATGAAAATCGGTTGCGTGAAAGAGGAAAGTATCGTCGTATAATGAAATTCGGCTATAATTATAGCCGGTCGGATATGAACCGCAATTAATGATTCGCGTTGCATTTCGCCGTTACCTTTGGTGCCGCAGCCTTCATTGCGTATCGAGCAGGCGTCCGCATCCGCTTGTGTGACATTTTTATGATCGCAGGTACATGCTTTGCCTTGCGACAAACAGCAACACGTTTTGACGCTGCTTTCGCTAATAGCACGAAAAGCCTGCGGCAACCCTGCTGAAAATAGCGTTACGACTAAAAGAAATGCCGGTATTTTGATTTTTAAAATACGCATATCACCACGGGTTTCCACGAACTATCATGACGGCCAAAAAAACAATAATCAGACTGATTAGCAGATTTACGCGGCCGATCCAAGACGCCGCTTTGCGCAGTCCGGGTACCGACGGATGATCCGGGGTATCGCGCCACATACGGGTGGCTTTGGGTCCAAGCCAAAAATCATGCAAACCGCCAAGCACTAATAGCAGCATAAACAGCGTGATTTTAATTCCCAGTGTGTGCCCGAAATGGCTGTCATAAAATTCGGATTTAAAAAAATCACCCCAGGAATACCCTCGGGCAAATACATTATATAAACCGGTAGTGAGCAGCAAACCAAATACGATCCAGCCCCAAAAACGAAAACGTTCTCCGGCCCATAATACGATTTTCGGTGCCACATTTTTATAATCCGGATTGCGGAGAAGCGGAACAAACACAATCACAAAAAAAATCAAACCGCCCACCCAAATCATGGCACAAAGAATATGCAGAAATACGGATATAAAATAACCGGTCAACATGATTTAGAAATCCTTTTTTAAAAAGTGTCGCTTGGCAACAAATAACGGTATCACAGCCCATCCTACCAAGGCCGCCAAAGATACAATAACACCGAGAGAACCGCCAAAGAATTTTTTAAACGCAGCCCCTGTATAACCCATCATCGCGGCAACATCCATTTTCATCAGTATCATCGAGCGCGCAATATTGATGGGATTGAGCATACTGATGCCGATCAGCGGTTTTTCCAACGGATAGTCGGCGAAGGCATACACGATGTATAACACCATGCCATCAAAAAGTAACGCCAGAGCGAACCACAGGCCTAGAGCAAAACCGATGCCTTTGAGTTTGTCATCTGTGCGCATTGCAATACCAAAAGCCAGCGCGCTAAAAATCAGCGTTAGCAATAAACCTGTCCCCAGCAACATTACAGGGATTCGCCAATCCGGTATCGAGTTATAACCGAACATCAGTATCGGAACACCTGCGCCGACGACAAACCCTCCTGCCAGCGGCAGCGCCATTCCGAGATACACGCCCCAAAATAGTTTGCTGCGACGTATCGGTTGGCACAGAAGAATTTCAATAAATTCGCGCGAGTGATATACATGCATGGCGCCGAATATCATACTTACCAGCGGTACGATAAGAAGCAAAATCTGCGTCATCGTCAGAAATACGCGACTTGCATCCCCTTGCAATTGAAACAACCCGAAGGTCAGCACAAAGAAAAAAGCCGTGTACAAAATGATCCATTTATTACGGATCTGATCGTACCATTCGAATTTTAGTATTTTTTGGAGAGCGTCCACAGTCCAAGTCCTTTCATCAAATGTGCGATGGATCGTTCGAGCCGTTCTTCGCCGGTCTTTTGACGCAGATCTTCGATCGTACCTTCAAAATTGACGCACCCTTCATTTAAAAACAAAACACGATCGGTGATTTCTTCCAATTCACTCATCACATGCGACGTAATGATCACCGTGCGACCGTTATTTTTTTCTTTGAGAATTTTATCCTTGAGTAACGTACTCGATACGGGATCAAGCCCGGCGGTGGGTTCATCCAATATCAGTACATCCGGCCGAAAAAGAAAAGCGAGGTACGCATTCACTTTTTGTTTGGTTCCGCCGGAGAGGTGTTTGAGTGCTTTACTGATTTCCCTTTCGAGCTGCAGTGAACGCATCAACTCTTCATCGCGATCCGTAACCATATCGCGAAGATCGGCCATAAGCGATAATAGTTCGTGCACTTTCATGTTTTCGGGAAACCGCGCGGTCTGTGGCATATATCCGATACGCCGACGGTATTCGGCATCCTGTGGTGCTATCGCTTTGCCGTCCAGCGTGATCAAACCGCTGTCGGGTGTTACCAAACCGAGTATGGATTTGATAAGCGTGGATTTGCCGGAACCGTTAGGTCCGATGATGGCTGTGACTTTTCCGGTATCAAACGAAGCGTTGACGCGATTGAGCACGCGCTGTTCGCCAAAATTTTTGATTAGTGATTGGATTGTTATCATAAGCACCGCCCCATTTTGGGTTTGTCGTCCATGAGCGCCGCCGGTGTAAGCGACGGAATAATGCGCTCGACCAGATCGAGGGCGACGATCGTGAGGCTGCGCATGAGGATCATCGCTTCCGTATGCTGTTCGGAAATCACGGAAAAAAGACTTACGGGGCGATACGGCTCATCACCGACTCCGTCGCGATCCAGATCATAACCGCTGTAATTGGACCAATAGTTCATCGAAAACGTATTGCGGTTACTGCGCGAATTGGTCGCTACGTCAAACGCATTATTCTCAAAATCGTTTTCCGTAAAAAAATTATCTGTACAGTTTCCTAAAAGCCGCAACGCCCAGCCGTTGTGTACAAAACGGTTCCTCCGCATCGTCATACGATTGGACCCTTCCATGTGCACGCCGGCGGTATTGTTCTCGAACACATTATCACGAATATCACTGTCGGTAATATCTTTGAGCAATATCCCATACGATGCCGGACCCCAGTTACGGCGAAATGTATTACCGTACATCGCAATATACCGTGTGTACATCACGGCCACACCGGCCGAGTTTTCTTCAAATGTATTACCCGTGTATGTACAACTGTCAGAAAACATGAAATGCAGCCCGTAGCGCAGATTACCTAAACTGTGATTATTGCGAATGATGCTGGATTTGACAAATTCGAAATAAATACCGTCACGATGTCCGTTGATAGCATTATTTTCGATCGTGATCGCGCGGCAATACCAGAGATGAATGCCGTTACCGGACGAGGATTCTGTTTTGCCGTCGCTGGATATAAAATTATTTCGCACCAAGCAAAAACTGCTTTTGGCGAGATAGATCGCAAAAAAATTCTTTTCAAACCGATTATCTTCGATCGTCACAAAACGTGCGTCGTTGACTTTGACGGCGGCATTTTCCTGCGTGTAACTTATACCTGCACGGACAAATACAAATCCGCGTACAGTCACATACGACGCTTCGATGCGCCAGATTTCCGATGTAGCGAGACCGTCCATCACGGGCCAATCCACGCCGATCAGTACGACTTGTTTTTGGATCCAAAGCGGTCCCTCGGCATAACGTCCTTTGTGAACAAAGATCGTGTCTGTATTTTTCGCCGCTTCCAATGCCGATCGCACGGACGAATACGAAAATCCTTCTCCGACGTGCAAGGCTTTGGCAAAAACCGTCGTACCCAGCATCACGGCCAACAAACTATGTATGATCCATTTTCGCATATCAGAGTTTTTCAAAATGCGCCGTAAAATGACGCAAAAATTTCGGTTCGTAGGTGATTTTATAGCCGCGCACTTTTTCTTTATTCTTTACGATTTCATCGAAAACTTCGATCACATAATCCACGTGGCTTTGCGTATATACACGTCGCGGAATCGCAAGGCGTACGAGTTCCATCGGCGAAGGAATCAATTTTCCGGACGCTTCGTATTTGCCAAACATCACTGAGCCCACTTCCACGCAACGAATACCGCCGACTTTGTAAAGTTCGCAAACAAGCGCTTGCCCGGGGTATTGATCCACGGGAATATGCGGATACAGGTCTTTGGCATTGATATACACCGCATGACCGCCGACGGGTAGCATGATCGGTACGCCGAGCGCGTTGATTTTTTCACCGAGATACTGCGTGCTGCGAATGCGATACTTGAGATAATCTGCGTCAAAAACTTCCTGCAAACCCACGGCCATAGCGTCCATATCACGACCGGCTAGTCCGCCGTATGTGGTAAAACCTTCGGTAATGATCAAAAGATTGGTACAAGCTGCGGCGATCGCATCGTCACGCAATGCCAGAAATCCGCCGATATTGACAAGCCCATCTTTTTTGGCGCTCATCACACAACCATCGGCAAGATCAAACATGGCCTGCGCAATTTCTTTATATGAAAGATGCGCACACTCCGCTTCGCCATGTTTGATAAAGTATGCATTTTCTGCGACGCGGCAGGCATCTATGATAAACAAAATTTTGTACTTCGCGCAGAGTTCACTCAAAGCACGGGCATTGGCAAGGCTCACGGGTTGGCCGCCGCCGGTATTATTGGTAACGGTCAGGATAACGGCAGCGATATTTTCAGCGTTGTATTTTTTAATCCAATACTCGACCTGTACCAAATCAATATTACCTTTGAAAGGGTGTGGCTTACCGGGCTCCAGCGCCTCGGGGATGGGGCAATCGATCGCCGTGGCGCCGGAAAATTCGATATTGGCCCGGGTTGTGTCAAAGTGCGTATTACTCAAAAAAACTTTACCTTTGCCGCCCAGATGGCCGTACAGAATGCGTTCGGCTGCGCGCCCCTGATGCGTCGGCAGAATGTGAGGATATCCGGTAAGGTCTTTGACGACGGACTCCAGACGTTCCCAACTTTGTGCGCCGGCATAGGATTCGTCACCGCTGATCATAGCGGCCCATTGTTTATGACTCATAGCCGACGTACCGCTGTCCGTCAAAAAATCAATCAGCACATGCTCGGATTTGAGCAAAAAAGGATTGTAGTGCGCTTGATGCAAAAGTTGTTGACGTTCCTCTTCGCTCGTCATATAAATGGGTTCAACCATTTTGATACGAAAAGGTTCAATAATAACATTGTGTTTCATTGTCGTTTTCCTGATAGTTTTTCGGTTACAATGGACACAATATAAATTTTCATGCTTCTTTTTTTTCTGACAAAAGTCATATTTTAAAAACGATTTTCTTTTTCTATGTAAGCTTTGAGTTGTTCCCAACTCATAATGTCGCCGCTGTTTTCTTTCTGTGCATTTTCGACGGCTATATTCCCGTTATAAGCGGAGAGAAACAAACCCATCGGGCTGGGTCTTTTTTCGCTGCGCAGATAGCGCGCATCTTTGGCCGGAATAAACGTTTCGGGCTGATCAAAGGTCGTCACCCAGATCGTACCTTGATCGTTGGCTGATTTTTGTTGATGATAATACTTCACCAAACATTCGATGGAATCAAATTTGTAAATTTTTCCTTTTTCGGTTACCCACTCGCTGCCAAAACGGCGATCCGTAATGCCCATACGGCAATGGGCGCACTCGTCTTGTCCATAGGCGATGGGTTCGGGCCCGGACGTACAAGACCATACCAGTAATGATAACAGGCTAAGCAGCGCCGGGAATCGGTTTGACCGCAACATGGTTTTTTTCCTCCGTGATGGACGTGTTTTTACGTGATACGAAAAGAACATACAACGTGATCAAAAATGATAATCCTGCCAGAATGCCTCCGATACTCGGTAGCGATGTCGTATGCATATTCAGAAGCTGTTTGCTTCCGATAAGCGGCGGTTGATAGCTCATACCGGGAATTTTGATCGCCGCATGCGGGTTGAGATTATGACCGTAGTCGTATTCCCACAAATAAAAATCCACCAAACCTGCGATCAAAATCGCCAAAAATAAAAACGCCCATACGCCAAGGATTTTTCGTTTTCCAATCCACGCCGCTAAAAGCCCCGTTAGAATCAAAAAACCTACAAAATAGGGCATGATTTTAAGTTCGGGTATGGATTCGGGCGTAATTTCTTTCATGCCGATATAGTGATTGAGACCATTGATAGTTCTGAGGTCGTGCTGATTTTCGCCGCTGATTTTATTGACCCAAATATAGAGACCGAGCCCTTCGGGATATTGCGGCGCATCAAGCGTGATTTTCCAAAGCGGCGTAAAATATATACCGGTCAGTATAAGCGAAGCCACCGCAATCAGTATTTTTTGTCGTTTATTCATAACACACCTTACAAAGAAAATAAAGGGGAGGTTTTTTGAGCCTCCCCCAAAATTCAAACTTATTTACCTGTGCTAAATGTCAGCGCGGTATTGGAACCGGCAGCCGAAACGCGAACGTAACCTTGCATTTCCTGATGCAATGCGGAGCAGAAATCCGTGCAATACATCGGATAAACGCCGGGTGTCTTCGGTTCCCAACGTACGGTAGCGGTTTCACCGGGCATGATCAGAAGTTCCGCATTGTTATTGCCTTTGATGGCAAATCCGTGCGGCACATCCCAATCTTGTTCGAGATTGGTTACATGGAAATAAACCACATCACCGACCTTGACGCCTTCGATATTGTCCGGCGCAAAGTGAGAGCGCGAAGCGGTCATATACACATGCACTTCTTTGCCTTCACGAACGACTTTGGCATCTTTTTCGCTCTTGGTCGCATACTTATGTTCGTTTTTATTGATGTCAAAAATTTTGACTTCATGTTTGCGAACGAGATCCGCCGCAATACCTTGAGCATAGTGCGGTTCGCCTATCGTCGGGAAATCCGACAACATGCGCATTTTGTCGCCGCTTATATCGATCAACTGAGCGGATTGCGTGAGCTCCGGACCCGTCGGAAGATAACGGTCTTTGGTGATTTTATTCATCGCCAATACATATTTGCCCCACGGTTGTTTACTGTCGCCGCCGGGGATCATGAGGTGACCGATCGAATAGTAGGTCGGCATGCGGTCAACGACTTCCCACGTACCGAGTTTCCATTTGACAACTTCCGATGATACGAAGTGGGACGTATACGCATAACCTTTACCGTCAAATTCGGTATGGAGCGGTCCGAGGCCCGGTTCTTGTACTTCACCGGCCAATACGGCATCGTATTTGAGAACAGGAATACCATCGCGATCGCCGTCAAACGCTTTGCCTTCGATGGCTTTGATCATCTTGCTGAAAGAAAATACGGGAATAACTGTAGCCAGCTTTCCGCCACCGACGATGTATTCGCCGGACGGATCCACGTCAGCGCCATGCGGAGATTTCGGGCAAGGCATCAGATACAACATATCGGGACAATCTTTGGGATCCAGCATCATCACTTGTTTTTTCTTTTCGGAAATCGTGGTGTGCTTATTGTCATCATAACGGTTGATATAATATTCCGAAGCCCAAGGTTTCGCTTTGCCCTGTTTGATATATTCTTCGGCTTTCTTCCAGTTTACCGCCATGATGAAATCTTTATCATTCTGGCTGGCATTGACTTCAAGCAACGTATGCGCTTGTTCCGTATTGTACGTGGAGAAGAAGAACCATCCATGAGACGGACCTTTACCGGCATGGCTCAGATCATAGTTGAAACCCGGCACCAGTATCTGGAACGCGAGATCCATGTGGCCTTCTTTAGGATCAACTTTGACAAATGAAATCGCGCCTTTGAAATTTTGTTTGTACGAATTGATCGCTACGTCGGCTTGCGGTGTCGGCACGCTAAAACGTGTCGCCGATACGACGTACTCCGTATTGATCGTCGTGAACGGCGAAGCGTGGCTGCCGCCGCTATTGGGAATTTCGATGATTTCTTCGGTACGGAATGTACCCAAATCAATACGCGCGATACGCGGCGAATTATTGGCATTGATAAAAAGCCAACGTCCGTCCGGAGTACCGTCGGTCATGGATAATTCAGGATGGTGGCTGTCGTCCCAGGGAATGAAGCCGTCCGTCGTCTGAAGCATACCTTTGGTTTCTTCATTGAAGCCCCAGCCGTTTTCAGGGTTTACGGCAAAAACAGGGATCGTTTTGAAAAGGCGACCGCTTGGCAGACCATAGACAGACACCTGACCACTAAAGCCGCCGGAGAGAAATGCATAGAACTCATCATAACTTCCGGGTGGAACAAACACTTTGGATGCGGCATCACCGCTACCGATCGTTGCCTCTTTTTTTGCAGGGCACCCGATCCAGACCGCGGCTAATGCGAGCACAACCAACGACGCATAAACTATGCGTGCGGATGGTTTTCGGAACATAAGAGCCTCCTCGATCACTCAGATCGTTTTTTTGTTTTATGTAAACGATGGTATAAGCCATCGAAATCATCACGAAGGTTTTTTCGCGTTTTCATTAGCATGGCGCAGATACTCTAAGATGGCACGGCATTCGTCCATCGTGAGATTCTGATTGGCCATCGGAATCAAAAATTGTGCGAATAATTTTTTGGCATCCGGATGATTCTTGATCATACCTTCCGGATTGAGCATCATATTCATCACGTATTCCGGTTTTCGGATTTTGAGTACATCCTGGAGCGGCGGGCCGACCAGTTTGGTATCCAAACGATGGCAGGCGTAGCACTTGGTTTCAAAGGCTTTTTCGCCCTTTTTGACCAGTGTCGTATTGATGGCTTCCAATTTCAGTTCCTCTTTGACCGGGCCGATACCGTGTTCTTTTTCAAATGCCGTCAATCCGGCATACGGGTCCGGTTTGGCAGGTTTATTGGCGGCTTCTCCCCAAGAAGCTTTGGCTTCTTCATTGGATGAACCGCAAGCTGTCATAGATATGGCGGCCGCGAAAATGGCGAGCGCTAACACATAGGATTTCATGATATTTTCCTTTGAGGTTTATGAATTAATTGTGTGTGGTTTTGTCGAAAATTTGTTTTTCCATCATGACGGCCTTGGGAAACAAAACATTGTTTTCGAGGTGCACATGTTTATGAAGGTCTTGTTCAAACTCTTGCAACTCATGCAGAAGCAGACGGTAGGTCGTACAAGCATCCACAGGAACATGGTAATCGGCCGTCAACGTGCGGATTTTTTCCATCTGCTGTCCCGCAAACGCATGTTCATGTTCCATGACATGGATCGGATTGAGCACGGTGCCAAACCCATTGGGACGGATCGGCGCGTGATGCGTGATGTAATTTTCCAATTCGCAGACGTAGGGAAAAAGAATCACTTCTTCTTTTTGCAAATGCAATTTGAGCTCGGATGATAGCGCTTCAAACGCTTCACGAACGGTTACCATTTCCGGATGGTGATCGCCATGAACCTGTGCCACTTTATTAAGGTGACGTTCGATCAGTGGAATCGCGTGGCGCATGTAGGTATGATGATTGCTTTGAATATATTCGACTATAAATCCCGCTGGTTGTTCATGGATCGGCTTAGGTTGTTGACCTTGAGAGGGTGATTGAATAGCTTTTTCGATATCACGGCATACATCCGCCAGCGCGATATCTTTATCACGGCAAGCGTCGGATAAAATTTTTTTCCCGCCACAACAAAAATCCAAACGATAGTGTTCGAGAATTTCGGCTGAACGAGGGTATTCCAATACGATTTGACCAAGAGGCATGTCTTCAAATGATTTCATTTTTAATCCTTTAGAAGATTTAAGAGTATTTTATCTTTAATATGAATAAAAAAATTCCCCGCTTCACTTCGGTTGTTTTTTTTCTTCCTCATATCCTTCGTCGGCGATTCGGAAATTGAACGTATTGATTTTATCCGCCAGTGTATTGAGTGTAGCATTTTCAAACATCGCATTTATCTTCTCACGGTGTTTGGCCCATTCACTATGCAAGGGGCAAGGCGCAAGATTGCCACAGCCGGGCAATCCAAAAATACATTGATCAAAAATATTAGGACCGTCTATGGCTTCGACAATATCCGTAAGTGAAATATCTTTGGGGTCGCGCGCCAAGGCCACTCCGCCTTTGGGTCCGCGGTAGGATATCATGATATTATTTTCCGTTAGCTGCTGTAAAATCTTGGTCAAGAAGTGAAATGATATATTGAGGTTTTCAGAAATCTGCTGAATCGGCACATATTCTTTATGACCAAGAGACGCCACATACATCGCGGCACGAATTCCGTATAAACAACTTTTAGTTAGTAGCATGGTAATATTTTCTTTTCCGGATAAATCTTTGCTCTATTCCTGTATTTCAGAGTCTTTTGTCTTAAAATAAGGTATTCGACCTCATTTGTCAAGTATTTTGGTATGGTTTTTCAATTTTTTTTTGAAAATAAAAAAATTCGGGGGTGGCGTCATTTTATTGACGAATTTTCGAAATTTTTTTCTAAAACCTACACACTTATGTAGCCTCATTTGTGAGCTAAATCACACGATATTGTGCCGAGTAGACGTACCCTAAATTTGATTAAAAATAAACAATTATACCTCTGTTTGAGGGAACCTTTCACCGTTCACATAACGTCATGTTTTTAGCATGCTTTTGAGGTAATTATGAAAACCTTGCTCACGATGATCGCTTTGATTTTTTTTGCAAGCGATATGTATTCACAAACTGCGCTTACCGGCGGTATTACACAGTCCGGTAATTTTACGGCCGCCGGCCAAACAGCCACCTACTCCTACAACCAATCGGTTAGTTACTGGAGTGTGGTGGGTATCCGGCCGCCATCAACATCCGACTTTGACATCGAACTTAGCGCCAACACCAATTTCAGTCCTATACTCGCCAGTAGTACACTGGGTACCGGCAAAGTAGATTTCATCGTAGCCGATTATAACCATTCACCTACGGGTGCACAATACGTTCGCCTCAAAGACTATAGCGGCGCAGGTACGTACTACGTCGAATATGAGAGCGGCGCACATACATTAGGTGTTCCATCCAATAGCGGTACACTATCCTGGACATCCAACGAAATCGTCAAAGTTTGGGACGTGTATCTGCAGGCCGGTGTGACTTATACATTTAAGCTCCGCACACTTTCCGGTCTTCAGGATTATGGCATATCGCTTTACAAATCCAATGCTGCCGCCTATTATGCAGGCCGCAGTTCGGCTGCCGCCACATCCGATATTGCCGCCAGCGGTACGGACGAATACTTTTCCTATACACCGAGCGTTACGGATTATTACGGCTTCGTCGTATGGTCCAATGATAATTACGGCACAAGCGGAACCTACGACATTACGGTATCAACATTGGCCACCAATAACCCGCTATCCAGCGCGGCTTCGCCGGGTCAATTTTCATATTATCAAACAAATACCAATTGGTCCGTTGTCGCCTTACGCTCAGGTAGCGGCGCCAATGACAATCTCTCGCTTTATACCAATTCGTCCTATACGACTTTAGCTGCGCAAAGCGCATTAGCCTCGGGTGTCGAAATTATTGCCACTGAAAATGATACCATCACACAAGGTTACTTCCGTTATCCTAAGGTGGATCGCACCGGAGGCACTTCACAATATACTTTGGAGTGGGACGAATCCAGCGGATATATCGGTTTGGGAAGTTATACGACGACGTCATGGAACGCTAACACGGTCGCTAAAGTGTATAACCTGTCCATGGCGCAAGGTGCTAAATACCGCATTAAATTGCATACCGTTTCAGGTAGTGTGGATGCAGGCCTTCTTCTTTTCAAACCCAATGGTTCACTGAGTTCCCAAGCGCGATCGGCCGCACTGCAATCGGCCGATGCCAATGGCGCCGGACTGAACGAAGAGATCATACTCACCGCGCCGGTTTCCGGATGGTATGCATTGGTCGTTTACAGCAATACGGCTACCGCCGGTTCTTTTGATTTGTCGTTCAATCAGGAAATTCTCGCCGCTTCCAACGTGTACGGGCAAGGCATCAAACATTATGCCTTCGATCAACAAAATGCCGCATGGTCCGTAGTCGGCGTGCGCCCGCCATCCAACGCGAATACCGATATCGTTTTGTATAATAATCATACGTACACCACGCCTTTAGCGACCAGCAATACAGCCGGCACAGGCCAGGTGGATTTTGTCGTCGGCGATCAGCATCACACGGCCAAAGGCATTTACTACGTCAGCACGGACGATCCCTTGAATCCGAGTCGCGTAAATTATACCACGCAATGGGAAGGCGGTAATGAATCGTTAACGGCGCCCGGAACAAATACCGGCTACGCCTGGGCCAAAACGGATGTCGTAAAAATATGGGATGTACAATTGGTGTCCGGAATCAATTATACATTTAATCTGAGCGTAAGCGGCGGTACACCCAATCTCGGCATGGCGATATTCCGCTCTTCGTCTACTACGGAATCATTTTATTTTGGCCGCTCCGGAGCGGCCGCGATCGCCGATGTGAACGGGAACGGGGGAGGCGAATCGTTTTCCTATACACCGAGCGGCGCATTAGGCACACTCGATCATTACGGTATTGTCGTTTGGAGCAATGATACCACATCCGCCGGAAGCGTCCGCATTGACATCGCCCAACCGCTTATGACCAGTGCGACACCCGTTTCCGCCAGCAGTTCTCCCGGGCTTTACGCGTTCAATCAATCCGTCTCCGGATGGGGCGTCATCGCATTACGGCCGCAGTCTTTCGAAGATTTTGATTTAGAATTGCACGGCGCTTCCGATTACAACAATCTTTTGGCTCAAAGCACGTTGGGAACAGGCGCTGTAGAGTTTATCGCGGGCGATTTTCGTGCCGGACACGCCCCGCTTAAAACCTATTTCACAAAAGCCGTACAAAACAGCGGCAAAGGCCCTTATGCGATCGAATGGGAAGGCACCAACGAAACCCTACCCGTCGAAGGTAATTCCGGTACGATCAGCTGGGGTACCACGGCTATCGCTAAAGTATACAATGTGCCCCTGGTCGGCGGACGCACTTACAAAATCAAATTGGATTTTCTGACCAATGCCTTCGATGCCGGAATGGCGTTATTCCAACCGTCAACAGGTAATAATTATTTTCCACGCGGTTCGCAGGCCATGCTCGCCGATGTAGCCGGCGCAGGCAATGAATCTATGACATTTACGGCGCCCATGACGGATACCTACGGCCTTGTGGTTTGGGGCAACACACAACCGGCTTCGGCCGCCACGTTTGCCATAGACATCAATCAGCCGCCCGTAGTGAGCGTACCGATTCCCGACGTAAATTTTTCAGAAGATCAAGGCAGCGGACTTGTGGCCAATTCTAACCTCAACGGAAATTTTTCCGATATACAACCTTTAAGCTATTCGGCATCCGTACTCAAAGGCGGCGGTATCACGGTCAGCGTGGCGGGCAGTACACTCAAAGTCAGCACGGTTTCTGATTCCGTCGGCCAATATCCCGTCGTCGTGACGGCCAATGACGGAACTTTTTTTACCAGTGATACACTCATTGTTACTTTGGCGCCGGTGAATGATCTTCCATACCGCTCCGCGCTGATACCAGATCCTAAAATCGCCGAAGATGAACAGTCTTTTTTTGCATCAAAACTCAGCGGTTATTTTACAGATATTGATAATCCCGTTCTTTCCTTTGGCGTTACCGCACTAAACAGCGGGGTCTCAGCTTATGTGTCCAACGATTCACTGTACCTGAGCGGTCAGCAAGATTTTAACGGCAATGCTAATTTACGAATTTCAGCGACAGACGGATCTTTTAGCGTCTATGATACGATCAATGTGACTGTAACACCCGTCAACGACGTAGTGGTATTATCGCAAACGATTGCCGACACCACGTTGCCCGAAGATTTTAGCGGATTGGTTTTCATCCGTAAATTATCGAATATTTTTCAGGATATCGATAATGATTCGATCGCCTTCCGCGCAACGGTTACCGGCGGCGCGATCGGCGCGGTGATACAGCACGACAGTTTGTATGTCGCAAGCAGTCCTGATTTTTACGGTCAATCTACCATCTCTATCCTGGCTAGCGACGGTTCCTCACGTGACGGATTGGGAAAACTCAGTGATTATTTCAGCGAGAGTGCCAATACGGTCGAAACATCGTTTCGCGTTACCCAATCACCCGTCAATGATCCGCCGATGCGATCCAACCCGATCGTAGATAAAACGTATGCCGAAAACTTCAACAAAGTATTGGTACAAAAACTATCTCTCGTTTTCACGGATATTGATAATAGTTCACCGACCTATGGTGTCTCCACGATCTCCAAAGATCAGGATGTTTTCGGTTTTATAAGCAACGACAGCTTGTATGTATTGAGCAGTAAAGACTCCAACGGCGTGGATAGTATTCGCGTCACGGCTAGCGACGGCATGTTTACCGCAGCCGATACGTTTCGTGTCAATGTAACCAATGTGAATACGGCGCCTACGGTCACTTCCGCCATCAACAATGTGACGGTCAGCGAAGACTTCGGAAAAAACTTTGTCCGCCTTTTAACTACGGTGTTTTCGGATATAGATGGTAACGCGTTATCCTACAGCGTTTCCGTATTACCGGGTGACAATGATGTAACCGCCATGATCAGCAATGATTCATTATACATTCTTTCCTCTGTGGACTCATCCGGCGGAGACACTCTCCGCGTCACAGCAAGCGACGGTCAATATTCCGTCCAGACGCAATTTACGGTTACTGTCAATCCCGTAAACGACGGACCTAAAATTATTTCAGCCTTACGTGATACGACCTACAATGAGGATTTTCCAAAAACTTTAGTTCGCCGTTTATCGTCAGTTTTTCTGGACGCCGATCATCCCTCATTGACGTATGCGGCATCCGTATTGTCGGGCGGTGCATCGGTTGTTGTTTCAAATGACAGTTTGTATGCAACCGGAACACTGAATGCCAACGGCACTGCGGCGATTCGGGTAAGCGCTACGGACGGCGCACTTAGTGTAGCGGATACATTTCAGATCAGCATCAAACCTGTCAACGATGCACCCGTGTTTTCTAAAACCGTCGCGGATACCAGTCTCTTGGAAGATTTCGGAAAAGTTTTTTATCGCAAACTGAGTACGCATGTCTCGGATGTAGACAATGCTTCATTAACCTACAATGCGTACGTATTAAGCGGCACTATACAAGTTCAGATATCAACCGATTCGATTTCACTAATTTCCCAAGCCGATTATTACGGCGCGGCAACCATCCGCTGGGCCGCAAGCGACGGATCGTATACACTGGCCGATACTTTTACAGTCAATATCGCTAACGTAAATGACGGCCCGGTTCGCGTAACCGCTTTACGTGACACCGCTTTCAGCGAAGACTTCGGCCACGTATTTGTCCGACAACTTGGTACGGTGTTTTCTGATGTAGACAATGCGACGCTCACTTATACGGCAACGGTCTTATCGGGAAATGCAACAACAGCAATCCCATCAGGCAAAGACAGTTTGTATATTCAGAGCAGTACGGATTTTAACGGAGATCTGATTATTCGCGCAACCGCTTCCGATGGCGCTTTGTCGGTCAGCGACACATTTACCGTTACCGTATCCCCGCTTAATGACGGGCCTTATCGCACCGTTAATATTTCCGATATTTCGGTACAAGAAGAATTTTCCAAAACCTATATTGCGAAACTTAGCCAGCATTTCAGTGACAACGACGACGCTTCGCTGAGTTACGCTGTTATCAACAATCCATCATCATTTGATGCGATGATCAGCGGTGACACGCTTTCCATCACAAGTCGCCCGGACAGTAACGGTGTATATAGTTTGGTTGTACGAACCAAAGACGCCTCCTTATCAGCCTATGATACACTCACCGTTACTATTAACAATGTAAATGACGCACCGTTTGTTGCAACGCCGTTGTCGGATACGGATGTGGATGAAGATTTTGAAAAGTACTTCGTAACCGACCTCAAACAAATTTTCAGCGATATAGACAATAGCACGCTCGCGTATTCAGTTACTTCATTGACGCCCTCCGTAGTCCAGGCGCAAGTTTCAGGTGACTCGCTTTACCTTATCAGTGAGCCTGCCGTATATGGATCCGGACAGATTCGCGTGTCCGCCGACGACGGACAAACCTCCGCGGCCGACACGATCACCGTAACCGTAAACAATATCAATAATTCGCCCTATGTCGCCAATGCGTTGCGCGACACGGTTTTACAAGAAGATTTTGGAAAAGTCTTTTTAGTAACGCTTTCCTCGCATTTCTCGGATATTGATAATGTATCTCTACAATATGCGGCACGTGCTTTACAAAACGGACTAAAAACGCAGATCCATCAAGACAGTTTGTACGTGCTCAGTGATGCGGATTACTATGGAATCGTCGAAATAGAAATCACAGCCACCGACGGATCATTGGCATCTCTTGATACGATGCAGATTGTTTTGACCAATACCAATGACGCGCCGTACATGGCGGCATCCGCACCGGATATCGTTTTGAATGAGGATTTCGGTATATGGACTTACGGCAACGCCGGAACTTATTTTGCCGACATAGACAATGCGTTGACATACGGCGTTGAAGTTTTGAGTGCCGGAGTAAATGCCGCTGTGTTTGGAGACACCATAAAACTTTACAGTACCTCTCGTTTTTATGGAACCTCTCAAATTCGTTTATATGCGACCGACGGGCAATTTACAATTTCAGACACGACGACGGTACAAATAAGCAATGTGAATAACGCTCCGTATGTAGTGACCTCCGTTCCGGATACAACGATCCTCGAAGATTTCGGTTATACTTGGATACGTACACTTAGCCCGTATTTTCAGGATTACGATAATGCTACGTTGACATTTGCTGCTACAGCACTAACTCCCGGTGTAAGTGTCGAAACAGGTCATGATACGCTGTACATCCAAAGCCAATCCGACTTTTTCGGCTCGGTCGCAATTAAGTTAACAGCGGGAGATGGTGAATATACAACTACAGACACGATGGCTATCGCCATACAAAATGTTAACGATAGCCCGACGCTTTCCCACCCGATGCGCGATACAAGTCTTGCAGAAGATTTCGGTAAAACTGCTTTATACCAATTGACCGGCATTTTTTCTGATATAGATAATGTATCTTTGTCATACGGCAGTGAAGCACTGATAGCCGGAGTTACAGGTAGCATAAGCGGTGATACACTCTATGTCCACAGCACACCGTATTTCAACGGAGATGCGTACGTACGAATTTTTGCAACGGACGGAGAATATCAAGTTTCTGATACGATCCGGATCGCGGTCACCGGTGTGAATAACGCGCCTTATCGTCTTGCCGCATTGCCGGACACATCACTTCCTGAAGACTTTGGAAAGATGCCTTACCGCGTTGTATCGCAATTCTTCAGCGATGTAGATAATATGACGCTCACGTATTCAGCGCAAGTGCTCCAAGGCCAGATCGGCGTGCAAACCGTCAACGATAGTCTTTATTTCATATCCGTACAGGATTTCAACGGTGCCGCATCCGTCAAAGTAACCGCTTCGGATGGATTTTTTACTGTGCATGACACATTGGTACTGACGGTGACGCCTATGAACGATGCGCCCGCGGCGGCTTTACCTTTGCAGCCCGGTCCGTCGGTGTTGACCAATAACCTGCGCCCGACATTTAATTGGCACACTTCGAAAGATATTGACGGCGATGCGATCGTCTACACATTAACCGTTGCGCGTGACAACGCCTTCAGCGATGTGATTTTAACTCAGCAAAGCACCGACACCGTTGTGACCGCTTCGGCCGACATGGATACGACAGCCGTACTCTTCTGGCGCATCAAAGCCGATGATAATCATGGCGGCGTAGTGATCGGACCGGCAACAAGTTTTAGCACCGATGCCCGCAAGGCCGTTTTTCAAATCGGCGTTCTGGCCAATACTGTAAGCCCTCTGCACGTAGGTCTATATGTGCGCAGCACCAAACAGCTAAACGGGAACCCTGCCGGCCAGTTTGAACTTTCAGAAAACGGCAATTTAATTTCTGCACACAATGATACGTTTGAAAAATTAACAGCGCATACCGAACCTACTTATTATACCAACTATGTGATCCGGCAATCCGGAACTCTTAAGATTGCTGTTACGGGAACGGATATGGTAGGTAACGTTACCGTCGCACAGCGTAATTATACCGTAGATGTACTTGCACGCAATAAACCATTCGCTACAGTTTCCGACGGTATTGTTTGGTCAGGCACGGCGATGTCCGAAGGTATGACCGCTATCACGCGTGAAGACGCAGACGCCGGGCAAATGAATAAAAATACAAGCGCCTCCTTGTACACGGACGAAGCGGTCAGTCCCGTTTACGAAATGATCGTTACGGCGGATGTCAAAGGCAAACTAACCCTCACTTACAGTGAAGATGCGATTTCGAACTTACATCGTATTTTTGCCGGTGAAGTGGATGAGCGATTGATCGGAATTTATACTGAAGAAAACGGGCAATGGGTTTATATCGGCGGTCAAGGGAAAAACGGATCCGTGACGACGTCATGGAACAAATCGGGTAAAATCATGGCCCGGTATAATCCGGCTCACACGATCATTCCGGATCATGTTGAGTTATTGCAAAACTACCCCAACCCGTTTAACCCGTCCACGACGATTCGTTTCGGATTACCTGAAAACGGCATGCTGCGTTTGACGGTGTATAATCTTCTCGGACAAAAAGTAAAAACTTTGGTGCAGCAGCACGTGACCGCCGGATATCATACTATCGTATGGAACGGACGCAACGAATCCGGTCATGCCGTATCCAGCGGCGTGTACCTGTATCGTCTTGAAATACAAGGTCATGTCGTAACAAAGAAAATGATGTTTTTGAAATAAAAATTTAAGGATACATGTCTATGCAACGCATAAAATTAGGATTAACGCTGGCGCTTCTCTCGTTTTTGATCGCATGCGAAGAAGATCCGGCAACACAAGTCGAACGCGGATGGCAATTATTTGAAAGCGGCGATTTTCTGGAAGCCCGTTCGGCATTTATGAATGCCGCGACCAGCGGAAGCACCGATGCTTACAACGGACTCGGGTGGTCTTATCTACGACTGGATTCGATTTCGGAAGCGCGTATCGCGTTCGCTTTTGCATCATCGGATTCCAATCCGGAAATTTACGCCGGTTGGTCATCAGCCAACGTATTGTCGGAAGATTTTCAAAAGGCTCTTGAAAAATCAGCGGTCGTACTCAGGCAGGATGCTAATTTTGTTTTTTCACATGATACCGACGTGGACTATAAAGATATGATCTGGCAGCGCGCCTATTGTTATTATCATCTTGGACAATACGCCCTGAGTCTTCAGGAGATTCAAAAAATAAGCCCGGATTTCAATTCCGCCAACCCTGCGGATATTCTGAATAAACTAGAATCCCTGTCGAACGAACTGTAATATTATTTTAGAAACCGGTAATTTGATGCTTTGGAGATCAACCCTCGGGCCCAAATTACCGGTTTTTTTTCTATGATACGCCCTATCGGCTCATTCCGCACAGATTATAAAATCCCTTGAAATGAAGGCTCGTTATCTTTAGTTTGCGCCGGTCTAACTAAAAGCAGGTACCCCTTGACATCTCTTGAAATATTGATCCAAAAAATCTCCCGCGCGCTTCTGATCGAAGCCAAACAAAAAGGATTTTCCGATCGTCAGTTGGCACACATCTGGGAAACGGACGAAAAAACCGTTCGCCGGTTGCGGCACGAATTGAAGGTGTTTCCCGTATACAAAACCGTAGATACCTGCGCAGCAGAATTTGAAGCGGAGACCCCTTACTTTTATTCCACCTACGATCAGGAAACAGAAAACGCGCCGTCGGATAAAAAGAAAGTGATCATACTTGGCGGCGGACCCAACCGTATCGGACAAGGTATCGAGTTTGACTATTGTTGTGTACACGGTGTATATGCATTGCAGGAAGAAGGTTACGAAGTTATCATGGTCAACTGCAATCCGGAAACTGTAAGCACGGATTACGATACATCGGATCGTTTGTATTTTGAGCCGCTGACATTTGAAGATGTGATGAATATTATCGAATCCGAAAAGCCCGACGGTGTGATAGTGCAGTTTGGCGGACAGACGCCGCTCAAGTTGGCCATACCTCTGATGCAAGCCGGTGTAAAAATTCTTGGTACATCACCGGAAGATATTGATGTTGCCGAAGACCGTAAAAAATTCGGCGCCTTACTCAATCGTCTAAACATCAAATGCCCGGATTACGGCACGGCGTCTTCGTTTGAAGATGCCCGCACGATCGCCCATCGCATCGGCTACCCCGTATTAGTCCGGCCTTCGTATGTTCTCGGCGGTCGTGCTATGGAAATCGTTTATGATGATACCGCACTGGAAAACTACATGGCACGAGCCATCAACGTGTCGCCGGAGCATCCGATTCTCGTAGATAAATTTCTGGTAGACGCGTACGAATTTGACGTGGATGCCATTTCCGACGGAAAAACCGTAGTGATCGGCGGCATCATGCAGCATATCGAAGAAGCCGGCATTCATTCCGGTGACAGCTCCTGCGTTCTACCGCCGTATTCGGCTTCGGACGAAGTACTGGCCAAACTGAGAGCCTACACAGTTCAGCTCGCACGCGAATTGAATGTCATCGGACTGATCAATATCCAATACGCACTCAAAGGTGAAGAAGTATATGTATTGGAAGTTAATCCGCGTGCTTCACGTACCGTACCCTTTGTCAGTAAAGCGATCGGCGTACCCTTGGCTAAACTAGCCGCGAAAGTGATGGTTGGAAAAACGTTAGAATCATTAAATTACACAAACGAAATTATTCCGCCGTTTACCTCCGTCAAAGATCCGGTCTTTCCTTTTGCCAAGTTCCCCGGTATTCGCATGTACCTGAGCCCGGAAATGCGTTCCACCGGCGAGGTAATGGGAATTGCCGAAACTTTTCCTCAAGCCTTAGCTAAAGCGCACATTGCCGCCGGTATGCAAATGCCTACGTCGGGCGGAGTTTTTGTCACTGTCAACGACCGGGACAAATCTAAAATTTCTCTGATTGCCAAAGAATTCATGGATCTGGGATTCACGATTTATGCCACCGAAGGCACGGGCAAAGTTCTGGAACAATCAGGCATCGAATGTAAACATGTATTCAAAATTCATGAAGGCCGGCCCAACGTCGTTGACCGCATCAAAAACAAAGAAATTCATATCGTCATCAATACACCGACGGGCAAAGCCGCAAAATTAGACGAACGCTACATCGGCGAAGCGGCCATGCTGTACAAAATACCGATGATCACGACTTTGCCGGGCGCTCTGGGGCTTGTCAAAGGATTGCGCGCCATCAAAGAACAAAAACTCGATGTACGCAGCATCCAAGAACATCATATGGCGCTGGTATGAAGCCGGACTCCGGGCCGATCGTTTTTTTTGATGGGGTATGTAATTTGTGCAATCATGCTGTGGATTTTATAATCAGGCACGACACACCGCATCGCATTCGGTATGCTTCCCTGCAAGGCGAAACGGCGGCATCACATCTACCAGCGGAAATACGATCCTCGCTTTCGACTTTGGTTTTATTTCACAAAGAACAAATATTCACACATTCTACGGCCGTTATCAATATTGCCCGTTTGATGGGTTGGCCGTGGAATATGGCGATCGTGTTTTTTATAGTCCCACGTTTTTTGCGTGACGCACTCTATACGGTCATCGCACGCCATCGTTACCGGTGGTGGGGGCGTCGCCCAACATGCAGGATACCGTCGGTCGAAGAACGTCTATTATTTCTACCTTGAGTCATACATGCGATTTGAAGTATTACCTGCCCATAATCCTGCCGTACGTGAACGATGGAACATTTTCGCATCATCGGTTGACGGTTCGTCCGTTTTACAAAGTTACGAATGGGGTGAGGTAAAACGCGGTTTATGGCAACCGTTTTATACGGCGGTTACTGATGAGACCGGCCAGATTATCCTTGCGGCACTGATACTCAAACGCCAAATGCCGCTTGTCGGTCGCGCCATATTTTATGCACCGCGCGGACCGCTTTTTAGAGAATTAAACGCCGCACTTCTAAAAACATTCGCCGACGGTGTCCGCGCTTTAGCTAAGAAAGAAAATGTTTTTGCATTGCGATGTGATCCTGAAATCGAAGAAACCGACACGTCGATCTTATCTGTTTTTCAAAATGCAGGATTTTCAAGAAACCCGGAGAATATCCAACCGCGCGGTACGATTCTTCTCGATATTCGCCCCGGTGAAGACGATCTGCTCAAATC
The DNA here is from genome assembly GCA_013360215.1 of bacterium. Lineage (NCBI taxonomy): Bacteria > bacterium. Next base: position 31,506 of record JABWCP010000032.1, read on the forward strand.
CTTTCATCACAAGACACGATACAATATCAAATTAGCGGAAAAAAAAGGCGTTACGGTTGAAGAGATGAATTCCTCCGCCGGCATTGATATCTTTTACGATTTATTTGAGATCACCAGTGCGCGGGACAAATTTATGATACTTCGGCGTTCGTATTTCCAACACTTACATAAAACACTTTCCGATAGCAGCTTAAGTACTGTGTTTGTTGCCAAGTACGACGGTAAACCTTTAGGCGCTGTGATTTTGACTACCTTCGGAAAACGCATGGTTTATTTATACGGCGCTTCATCCAATGAGCATCGCAACCTTATGCCTAATCATTTATTGCATTGGCGCGCGATTCTTTGGGCTAAAGAGCACGGGTTGACGACATACGATTTCTGGGGTGTTCCGGCCAATCCGACAGAAACCAGCCCGCTGTGGGGTGTGTACCGTTTTAAAAAAGGATTCAACGAAACGGAGACGCGCTGGATGGGTACGTACGAATTGGTCTTTAACCGATTTTGGTATTTTGTCTTTGAAAAAGCTACCGTGGCATTCAAAACCGCCATTCGATTTTTGAAAACCGGAAAAATAAAATCTTCGGTCGGGGATTAAAAAAACGTTTTATTTAACGGTGAGTTCGGAAAGTTTGGTTTGTTTGGGCTTGCGATCCGGCGATTGTTGACACTCTTCACAGATACCGAATAGATGCAAAATATGATGCGTCATTTTGAAATTATATTGACGGCAAATCACATCCTGTAATTTTTCGATCTCTTCCGATTCAAATTCGATCACGCGACCGCACGACGTACACTTCATGTGCTCATGGTGGTGGCGCCCGTAAGTATGTTCATAATACGCTTTGGTATCGCCTAACTTGGCTTTGCGTATCAATCCGCATTTTTCTAGAAGCTCTAAGGTCCGATATATCGTTGCACGCGAAGCCATGCTATTTTTTTTTCGCATCCGCATTAAGATGTCATCGGCATCAAAATGGAAATTGGTAGCGTATATCTCATCTAAGATCGCGAAACGTTCGGGCGTAGCTTTTAATGAATGCGAAATCAGGTAGGAACGAAACGCTTTGTGAATTTCGTCTTTTTTAGGTTCTTCTGTCATATGCACGATGAATGACGCTTTCTTGTCTGATTCTCGTATCGCGTTTGATATTATACCCGTAACATACCCTTTTATAATAATTTTTCCGCAATAGTTCAATACCGGTTCGTGGTTTTTTCCGCTTATTACTGGCTCTACAATTTTTGGATACGAGGCCTTTCAAAGCGTCATCGGGTAAAAAAATGAACGTGTTGCCGATTTTTTAAGACCCCGTGAGACGATTTTATCTTAAAATTTAGGGATACTGAATAAGATCATACCCCCTTTGGCTGTTGTTTTCAAGTTTGAATTTCCAGAGCAGGTCGAGATTGAATGTAGGAAGCGTAGCAATTTTC
>JABWCP010000033.1 GCA_013360215.1 bacterium
ATGTTCATCCGGGCGATATCCCGTCAGAGCGAATACAAAGTCGTTGGCTATAATTGTTTCCTGGCGTGTAATCACGTTTTGAATCGTCACTTCGTTATCAGCAATATGTGTTACCACCGACTGCAAATGTAATGTTAGCGCACCTTCCTGAACACGATTCATAAAATCCGGTAGTATCCAGTATTTCACGCTCTTTTTTATTTCTTCGCCCCGATGGATGACGGTGACTTTTGCTCCGTAGCGATATAATTCTAATGCAGCGATACAAGCCGAATTTTTACCGCCGACGATCAACACGTTTCTTCCATAAAAGGGATGCGGATCGGTATAATAATGCGATACCTTCGACGATTCTTCGCCCGGTACAAATAATTTATTGGGTTGATCATAATAGCCGGTCGCAATCACGATATGCCGCGCTGTATAACGCTTCTGTTGACCATTCGATTCGGTGTCCACCAAAAAATCGTTTGATAGATTTTGAATCGAAATCACTTTCTCGCCGGTACGAACATTCAAAGAATAATATTGAACGACACGCTTATAATATTGAAGTCCTTCTTCCCGTGTCGGTTTAGGATTCGGTGTAGTAAAAGGTACACCGCCGATTTCCAAAAGATCACTGGTCGTAAAAAAAATCATGTTGGAGGGAAAGTGATAGATCGAATTAACGATACAACCTTTTTCGAGAACCACATGCGACAAACCGGCACGCGCACATTCGACGGCGCAGGATAGCCCGGTCGGCCCGGCACCGATGATCACCACATCAAACTTAAACGTATCCATCAAAACGGCACCTCATCGGTATGCTCGCCGGTTTCATAGAGCGAAATGAGTTTACTTTGACGAACGGCCTTGATACGATCCGCGATATGTCGAAGTGAAGCCATGAGTTCGGCAGGGTCTTCTTTTTCCAATTCACGTACACGAATCGCTTCACGTACCGTCTGTTCCTCTAATTGTAAATCGTACAACTGCATTTCGCGAATGCATTCGGAAAGTTCGTATTTGTCCTCCACGATAGCCTGGCGCGGACCGGCTCCGAAAATCAGCCTTTCGGCCGCCGTTTTGATTTTTACTTCACAATCCTGTACGACCACATTGTAATCGTAAGGCGTTTCTTCCATATAAAGCGAGTGGATTTTTCCGATCAACGTTTGTATGGCCGGATTTTTGAAATCGCGCGGTTCGACATAACCAAAAACGTATTCGCATTGCGACGGGTTAAGCAGCAGTTCACGCAGGATACCGCGCTCCGCACGCAAAACTTTTTCGGGAACAGATGACGACGACGTAGTCAATGAACTCGCCGGAGCATGCGAAATGACGATCGGTTCTTTATCTTTTTGGCGTGCCACGGCGCTGCGATTTTTTTGTACCGCCTTTGCAACCAACGGTAACGCGGTATCCAATTTGCGCGCCACTTCTTCGATGAAGGCATTACGCTTGAGACTGTCGTCCATCCGCGCAATGATCTGCGCCATCTCCGAAACCGCATTGGCCTTATCGTTAGCCGTACGAAGTTTATCCGATTTCAACCATTCGACTACGCGAAAATTGATATAATCCTGCCCCTTTTGCACCAACTGTTGCATCGCGCTTTCACCGGCTTCGCGCACATAAGAATCCGGATCATGTTCTCCGGGCAGAACGACGATTTTGACATTGAGACCTGCCTCCAGCATGATAGCGCCACCGCGTTCGGCCGCACGAATGCCTGCCTGATCGCCGTCGTACACCAGACATACATTTTCGGTATATCGCCGAATGAGCTGTGCTTGCTCAGCCGTAAATGCCGTACCGCTCGATGCCGCAACATTATGAATACCAAATTGAAACAAACTTATACAATCGGCATAACCTTCGACGATGATCACTTCGTCCATCTGACGAATGCCGTCCTTGGCTTGCGCTAGGCCATACAGCACTTTACTTTTATGATAAATCGCACTTTCCGGCGAATTAAGATATTTCGGTGAATTCGGTTCATTCCGCATTTGGCGGCCTCCAAATGCGATCACACGCCCGGAAACATTGCTGATGGGAAACATGAGGCGATGGCGGAAGCGATCATAATAACCGCCCGTCTTAGGAATGATCAACCCGGCGCGCTCAAGTAAGCGCGGATCTACCGATTCTTTTTTGGCATACTCGAACAATCCGTCCCAACGATCCGGTGCATATCCGATACCGTACGCGGCGATCACGGCATCATCAAAACCGCGTTTCCGCAAATACTGACGCGCTTCATCGCCTTGAGGTAGAGTCAATTGCTCGGCAAAAAAAGCGGCGGTCAGTTTGTTTATAAAATATAATTCTTCGATTTCCGAGCGTTGATTGATTTCCTCCGGAGAATGGTCTTGCGGGATCGGGATATTTTTTTTCTCGGCGAGGAATCGTATGGCTTCCGGATAACTCGTTTTTTCGTATTGCATGATAAACGAAATCACATCGCCGCCGGCTCCGCAACCGAAACATTTGAAAATTTGTTTATCGGAATTAACGGAAAATGAAGGCGTTTTTTCGTTGTGAAAAGGACACAACCCCCAAAAATTATGACCTTTCTTTTTGAGTCCGACATAACCCGATACGAGTTCGACCACGTCCCATGCATTTTTAACTTCATCTATCGTGTGTTGAGGAATCTTCGCCATGCTACAATCCTTTCAACAACTGCTGTGCACGAAAACGAATACGATTTCCGTCAACATACGATGCGTCATCCGTCAGAAGCTTCAAATCGGATTTGGCTTCACTTTTTTTACCAAGCTTGACCCGTGCCGCGCCGCGATAGTAGCGGTTAAATGCCGTGCGCCATTTTTCTTCACCGTCATCCGTTTGTGTATCGAGCGAAGCGGTAAAGTGACGCTCCGCTTCCGGATAATTTTCCAATGCAAATTGTGTACGTCCGATATAATAATGAATCTGCGAAACATACTTTGTCATTTCCGGTTTATTGGAAGCGGAAGCCAGCATTGTATTGAGCGTGGTCAGTTGCGAAGGTTCCGGCTGGATGAGCGATTTCTGTCGGATTTTGATAAACTCCATTTCAAATTCGCCGATCGGATATTTCAGGCGATTTTTAGCGCCTTGTACGATACCTTTGCCGCTGCGCGCATCATCCCGCGCTTTTTCGTACCAAATCTCAGCCTTTGTACGATCTCCGGATAATTCGTAGGTCTCAGCCAAATAATACAACGCAGAACCGGCAACCCAGCCATCTACCATTTTAAAGAGAACGCATTGATCGGCGATCGTTACGGATTTATTAAAATAGGTAATCGCTTTAGTGTAGTCGCCTCGCAAGCGTGCCATCCGGCCTAAAAAATACGAGGCCAACATTTCAGCCGAACGCGTAGTTTGCGATGTCTGAAGTATGGATTGCTGAAAAATTTGCTCTGCCACGGAGTAGTTTTCCAAATAAAAACTGACCATGCCCGCTTGATTGATCAGATACGGGTTACTGCGAAAGCGATCCATTAACTGGGAAAAAATCCTCAATGACGTTTCGTAATCGCCTTCTTCGAGATACACATTGGCGAGAAAAAATTGCGCTTCAAGATTAAATATTTTTCCGTGCCGGTAAGTTTTTTCCAACTGCGCAATACCCGTCGCCCGATCTCCGCTCAATCCAAATAGCGAACCGATGGCATCCATCCAGCGCGGTGCCGCCGCCGCATAATAATTATACATACCGATACTAAGGTATGCGTCATAATACAAAGGATCCGCTTCGATCACATCTTCATGCAAACTTTTGGAGCGTTTGGCATAATAAAACGCTTTGACAAATTCGCCATGAACGGCGTGATACCGCGCCGAATTCCCATACGCGGCGCCGCGATAAAAATCACCTTCGGTTTCCTGATGGGCTTGTGCGGCATATTGTTCGGCCACTTCGACCGTTTTATCATTCCATTTTTCGAATTCGTCCCCTGTCATACGCGTGTTATGACCGGATAAAATCTGATAAAAATACGAAGACCCTTTAAAAAAATAACCGCGCGGGTGCAAAGGATCGAGTGCGATCAGCGAATCAAACACGGCGTCGGCCGATTTGAAATCCAGCGTATAAATGCGTTCCTGACCTCGACGAATCAATTCGTCCGGCGATTGTGCGGCGATCCATGGGCTGATACATAAGAGCAGCAGGATTTTATAAATGCGGATCATCATGCGGGAAATATAAGGAAGCACACACTAAACACAAAGGCTATTCACGGCATGCTCAATCAAAGGTTATCCAAGCACCGGCATCCGGTATTTGCAGTTCGCCGTTTATTAAACCGTCGGCTTTCATGTTTCGCAGTAATTTGACCGGCTCGCCCATCGGTTCGTCAGCAAGATCAAATGTACCGTAATGCATCGGAATAAAAGTTTTTGCTTTCAGATCATGAAATCCTTGTACCGCTTCTTGCGGACTGGTATGGGCAGACTTCATGATATGCTGCGGTTTATACGCGCCGATCGGCATCAAAGCTATGTCAATTTTACCAAATAACCGGGCGATTTCGCCGAAATGCTCTCCATAGGCCGTATCACCCGAAAAATAAATCGTGGTTCGCGGCGTACGAATCAAAAAACTTCCCCACAGTGAACGATTATTATCCCACAACCCGCGTTTAGACCAATGAATAGCCGGGAGGAAAATAATTTCAAAATCTTCTTCCAGATCATATTTTTGAAACCAACCGGCTTCCTGAATGGACACATATTTATTCATGGATCGAACTGTCGAACCGAGACGCAAGGGCAGCAGTATTTTCATCACACGTGAGCGCCAAGTACTCAGCGTATCCGAGTCAAGATGATCATAGTGATTGTGCGACAATAAAACATAATCCACGGACTCCAAATGTGAAATCGGCATCGGCAGCTCGGAATAACGTTTCTGCAACGGCGCCGCCGTAAGGCACGGATCGGTAAGTAACCATTTATTACCCAGGCGGATCAGAAAAGAAGAATGACCAAGCCACATCAAACCGTTCTCATTAATTGCGCGAAAATCTTTCACGTTATGTGTTGTTACACGAAACGGATCATTTTTCTTTTCTTCGCGCTGCGGATTTTCCGATAAAAACCATTTAAAAATCACACTGAACGGTTTGAGATTGGGATTCAAATCGGAATTCAGAAAAATGCCGTCCCGCATCGGATTTCCGGCGTAGTTTTCACGAACGGTGGTAAGCGCTTCGTTGCGCACGTATTCGACCAAAGTTTTTTCCTCCGGCAGCATACCCATTGCGCTCTGACCTGCAGTAAGTGCCGCCGACTGTACAGCACAATGTCGGAGGAACCGTCGTCGGGATAGCTTTTTCATGATTTATATTTTTTTATAGTGTACCGTATCAGATAATTAGCCAAAACAAGCCCGCCGGCCATTACGCACAGCAACAATGCAAAAATCCCTATCATGGTATTTCCGCCGCGCCATTGACCCGTACGATTCAAAAATTCAAAAAAAAGTTTATTTAAAAAAACATAATCGGCGATCGTAAAAACGGTAAAAAACAAAAACGCATACACAAACGATCCGATGTGTTGACGGGCAGTGAATGAAAAATTGGCAAGTATAAGTAAAATCAAAAAAGCCGCCGGTACGCCGTAGGTGAGCCATTCAGCATACGTATGGTAATTGAGCACGGCTTGCTCAATAGATGAAGTATCCATTACGGCTTGTTTCGCTTGGAGCAAGCAATATGAGAACACGACTACAAAAACAAATAACAAGACATAGAACCATTTCATACATCACATCCCATACTATTTCACAATAACCTACGCCATTGTCAGAAATAAGGCAAGAAATTCGGTAATCGTAAAATTACTTTTTAGATGTGGTAGAATGCTCTGCTTTCTTCCTAATACTATTAAATTTTTTATCGGAACGAACGCTATTCAAATCGGGATCCGTATCAAGTAACGGCACATCATTAAATCCAACCTTTACGGCCGTTTCAAGAGCATCTAAAGCCTTGTTTGTTTTACCGGATAAAGCCAAAGCGCATGCTAAATTATAATGCGACGCCGCATCATCCGGCCATACGGTTCGCGCCAAATCAAAACAAGCGACGGCTTTTGGCAAGACACGTTGATTTAAATATCCGTTACCGCGCGCTCGGCAAAGACGTGCTATATAATCTAAACAACGGTACGCTGCATTACTCTTTATTTCATTTTTGGTGTTATATAGCGGTTGCCATTCTTTCGTTAGTTTGTACAACATCTGAAGCTGCATGTCCCGTTCCGGTTCAAACAAAGGATTTTCCAAATTAAACAAAAAATCGTCCATAATATTTTGCGTGTGCACTTCGCGTTGCTGCAAATCGGATCGCAAAGCCATTTCGTCAGAATAGGCTTTTAATTTCTGTACGCTATCGGCTAGTGCAACAAATGCAGAGCAAGGCATCGTAAAATGAAAATCATCATATATGGCACGCGCCATCCGTGCCGCATCAACAAAGTTTTTTTGATGAAGTGATGTTTTCAATTGTTCATGCCGTTTGTCAAATAATTGAGCAATCCATGTGCTATCCGGTGTTCGTTTCCCGTCACGCATTTCATTTAACATCATCCATTCAAACCCCTCTGAAAAATCAGTGAAGGGAGCCCATTGATGTATGCCTTCAAATTCGACGATGCGGTGCATCATTTGACGTTTGGATAGCTCTTCGTCGAGATAGATCATTTCACTTTTGTTGTAATCGCGATTGCCATAGAGACCATAAAAGTATCGAAAAGGAATGATTGGGGGTATCGCCTGGAGTGTGCTAAAACCGGCGCCGATGCCGATAATACCGGTGACCTGTCCGGGATAACGTGTGGCTAATTCCGACGCCGTACGCGCTCCGCCAGAAAAACCCGTGGCGTAAACACGATCCGGATCTATCGAAAAGCGATGATGCGTATCTTTCCAAACCGCATGCAACGCATCAATGCATACTTGCCACGGACCGTTTTGCGAATTCCATGAACATACCATGATAACGCCGTACCGCTCCATGATATCGGCATAATATGCTACGGGATACAGCGCATCTTTTTCGGGTTTAAAGCAATATAGAATCGGATATTTTCGAGACGAATCATACCCTGAAGGTAAAAAAAGTGCATAGGCTTGCGACGTATCATGTTGGCACACGATTTTAGAAATAACGCGATCCAAGGGTTTTATTTGCGATACAACAAAGGTATAGCTCACAAATGCAAAACAAACAAAGTAAGATAAAAACATACTTTTCATAACATACAATTCTCTTATGTAATTGCTATCAATGTACGATCCTAACAACAAAAAGATGCAAATTTATATAGAACAATCAGCATCACTTTAAGAGATTTTTCAGAAAATTATTTTATGGTTTTTATATACTCATGAGAACAATGCGGACAGATAGAATGCGTAAATTGAATACTATAATTGTCGTTGAAAAATTTTTCCAAGCGAACCCATTGATATTCATCATCCCTTATTTTTTTACAAAAAGAGCAAATCGGAACCAATGCATCAACCGCTTGGTGATCTGCACCTAAATCAACATGAAATTGCATCTTGAATTGATTAAACAACCGTTTGGCGGTTCGAATAATCAGCCGCTCACCTTCCGGATGTATCCTCAAGGGTTTCGGGTCGCTTAATACAATATGGCCTCGTATGGAGCCTGAAAAAGGATAACCTCGCACATGATACGGAGGTAAAAAATATTGCGGATCTTCACGCATCAATACGGGGCAAATACCCGTGCAGCTATCCGGGCATGAATTACAATGCGATGTTACGCGTATGCTTCCGGATGAAATATACGCTGAATCTTTACTTCCAAACCAATAGTGCAACATCTGTTCTGCATTTTCATCCGGCGATGAACATGCTAAAACACCGGCACTTTCACACTGCAGAATACGCGGTAATGCATAAGAAACAACAGGTGGAAAGAACTGATCTTCCAGTGCAAAAGTTTCACCGTAAAACGAATGGATTAATTCGTGTTCAGCAAATTCTTTACCCAGAATATCCCCAATGTTAATTTTATTCGCCGCTGTTTTCATTACGATCTAAAAATATCCTGCGAAGGGCTAATGGCTAATACGTACCGCCACTTGCGGACCGTTCTAAATAGCGTTCTTTGATGATTTCCCAATGACGTAACTCATGGCCGGCAATATGATAAACAAAAGCACGTACGGATCGATGACTATTATTTTCATCGGAATATCCCATGCGCAATAACATCTCATCGGTAAAAGCATTAAACATGGCCACGGTTGCATGACGCACGGCTTCGTATTCCGCAAAAATACTCTGGATACTTCGCGCGCTCGCGCCACTTAATGCGGCATAACTATCCTGATCAAAACCGGGCAATTTTTGTTTCTCGCCCCTCGCGAAACAAAGTGCGCGGTACGCGTAAATTCGTTCATCATCCATCATGTGAACCAACGTTTCTTTGATATTCCATTTTTCCGGTGCGTAACGATAATGTAAAATATCGGAAGAGAGTTCGGTGATGTTGTGACGAATCTCGAGGAAATTATTCATCAAATGATATAAAACAAGGCCGTCATTTTTCAATAAATCCATATATTTGGCCGAATAAGCCGGATATTCATTGGGCAAAGGCTTCGCGATAATTCTTAGCAAACTCATATAGAATTTTCAGATCAGATAGGGTTATTCAGACAGAAAGCCTTACCGATGTACATTCATGGGCGTGAAAAAAGTTTAGCAACTATAGCTCAATAAATTTATAAAAAAAACTGCAACATGATCGTTTATCAGATCATATACATAAGAACTGAAGCCAATGTATTTCCAATCACATGATAACCGCCTGTCGCTAAACCATACATGAGTGGTCTCGGAGTATTTGGGTTAATGGCATTGGTAATGGAAATAACCATACCGTACCCCACACCAACGAGTAAACCTAATTTTACAGCATCTGTTACGCTTGTAATCGAGCACCATTGTATCAGTATGGCTGTGGCAAAGGTTGAAATGATGCACCCCATAAATGGGCCAATATAATAGATAACACCCCACTTCATGTCTTTGGTGCGTGTAAATCCCAAAGCTTTATCATAATAAGAACCCGCAATAAACGGTGAGAACCACAAGGCTCCCAACATGAAATAAGCAAACCCCGCAACCGCGATAGCCAAGAAATTCAACTCTCCCATACCTAGTTTCTCCATACAAACTACTGAAACATGATCTAAGATTATTTAAGATTGTATACTATCGCGGCATCTAAAGAATACACGGTACCATAAACTTTTTGGAAATGATCGCTACCTGATATTTTATGACTCCATGACATGCCCGGTTCGATCACGATTTTTACCGGTAATACACCCAAGGGAAACACAGCGGCCGGCTTAAGGGCTATGCCAATGCTATGGGCAGGACCGAGCGTCGACTGATTAGCTAGTTTCTTTTGATTTTCATAAAAAACGGAAACCGTTGGAAAAAGAAAACTGAAATAGCTTCGTTCCGGAAACCAGGTGGATTTAATATTCCATTTATCAATGGATAGTTTCGTGATACTCTCATCCACATAACTGGTATTGTACGTAGAGTATTTTACACCCAAAGCTAATTTGGATTTGATCGGATTCGATGAGCCAATTTGAAATGGTACATAGTATGCAACAGATCCGGCCCAATAACGCGCGGCGCGCGATTCAACGGGATAAATCGTAATATCACGATTCTTTATGATTTCTCCCCAGCCCATTTCTGCCTCAATTTTTTTATATCGTACCCCAATATAAACCGAGCGATCCGATATGTCATTGCCGAGCTCGCCTTTGAGCCCCTTTAATTCAGGGGAATGATCTGCTGATCCGGAACTATGATCGAAGAACCAGCCACCTTTGACATAAAAACCAACCCCGTGTTCAATTGTTTCTGTTTGAGCCAAAGACTGTCGGCCAAGGGAAACAAGTAACGCGATTACTATAATAAACTTCATATTAGACTCCTTTTAATAAGCTGTGACCATGAGTAGCGACCGTGCATCACGAAGCGACGGTAGAACTGACATTATTTATAAATAACCAAACCACTGGCTACCATGGTAAGAAGTCTTTGTGCCCCGTTTATCTTTCCGATTTCTTCATCGGAACGTCCAGCATCTTTGAGATAATTGCGAGCCACTTCTTCGGAGACTTCTTTGACTTTCAATACGCCTTGCATTTTTACTTTACGGCGGGCTGCATCTTTGGGAATAAAAAAGCTATCATTTTTAAATGAGATTCGCATCGGCAATATTCCCGATTCGACTTCCATCCAGCAACCACGAGCTTGACATACCGTTTTTATTGTTGATTCGACGACGATTTCCTGTCCGTCGTATGATTCGGGATTATTTAAGACTTCCGGCATCGTAACCGCTTTGTTGAGAGTAATCCCTTCACCGAATTTATCGGCATTTTCTTGTTGCTCATTTTTACTACAACCAGAAATCAATAGCATTATTAAAATGCCACATATTAACAATCTCATAAGATGTCCTTTCGTTATTAAGTTTAATAATCTCCAACATCGCATTATAAGTCAACCATCATGAGACTGCGATCATACGAACTAATTGCCAATATCCGATTTCCGGATGATGTGATGGACCAATACCCTGACACCGTTTCATCACCTCCGATTTTAAACACATTTTTTCCTTCATCATTGGTGATATAAGTTGATTGCCATCCTCCGAATATAACAAGTTTACTCTTCGTCATATGCGCAGCCCACAACCCTTCTTTCAAATCCTTTATATGCCATGTTTCACCACCATTATTGCTTTGGGAAAAGGATTTTCCATTTGCGCCGGAAATAGTAGCATATAGTTTATTTGGATTTTCATTATCCCATATGATTGCAGGTACCTCAGGCCACTCGTTAGATTGATTGGACACTTGTTTCTGTACTAAATACCAATTATAGCCCTGATCCTTGGTTTTTATTATTTTTCCTTTAGAAGCTCCGGCTACGAAAATATTTGGATCCGAAGGATGCATCCGTAGCGTACACGAATATCCGAAACCCGTAAGTTTACGCAACTGCCACGTCCGTCCCGTATCCTGACTTACATAAAAACCGGCATCTGTATAACTCATGAAAAAAACCTGTGCCGGATTTTGAGGATTAAAAGCCATCGCCTCGGCATCGGCATCAACACCCGGTAGGACGTTAACCCAATTCTTTCCTCCATTTGATGTTCGGAGCAAGCCCGATGAATGAACTCCTCCCGCAAAAACGATATGGGTATCATTAGGACATACGGCTATAAACTGTACATCGCCCGCTCCCTGATTCGTTGATGTGTCAATTGTAGGAGACATAGCGGCAGGCCACGTTTCGCCGCGATCATAACTAATAAGAATTCCACCGCGCCCTACATAATCATTATAGGTATTGACGTAGATTGTATTGGGATTGACCGGATTGCTAGTAATGGCCTTAGCTACTTTGGTTAAAGAAACTCGCCAACGTACGTCTGTATATGGATTAACAGGCTCCGTTTTATCCTCGTTTGTTTCTTTGCTTTCGCAGGAGAGTATAACAAAACCCAACAGAAAAACATGCCAATGAATACGCGGCCATTTCGTCAGTAGAACCTTGATCATTATAAACTCTCTTCTTTTTAGATCACTTGTTTATACGCATTGTGCTTTATTAATAATCTCTCACCCGTTCACATGTTCAGGAAGCACTTCATAAGGCTTTGTCACCGTACCGCGCATGCTGCGGTATAATGCATCGTATTGTCCGTTGATATACTTCTGAGTAAACTCCATATATTCGACAATACACTTATTTTGTTCGTCTTTATAGATAATGGCGGCTTGGATCGTACGATTCAGGATCGCACCAGTAATCGGGTGCCGCTCATAGTACCATTGCGGATCCGTTTGAATCACACGTAATACATTAAAACCTTCTGACTTCAAAGCGGAACGTATGCCTTGCTCAATCGTTTTTTCGAGCACGCCTCCTTTAGGCGGTCGAGCATTTTGTATTTTAGATTTAATTAAGTCGTCACCCAAAGCTGCAAATTTTTCTAACCCTTGCGACCCATCAAGTTCAAACGATCCGGCTGCAAAGTTTTCATTATCAATACTCAACACCACTCGGATTGAATGCAAACGTGGGGATAGTTGAGATAACATCTTTGCGGCTTGTGCGCCGACTTCGGGGCGATCGGTTTGCCCCGCATTGGGAGCCACTTCCACTTCCAAGGTCGTAGCATCCATCAAGGTTTTATTGGAAGCCATGATTTGATATTCCACCGTTGCCATAGGAGCCGCGTACGCATCGTCCGCAGGCACATCCACATAATATTTGATACGCACCGTTGGATTGGCCGTGCGGTACATTTTGGGTAAATCCTTGACCATTCCGGTAAAATAAGCCATCGCGTATATTGGTTCACCCCCGTTGAAAAACTCGGATGCGGTTGACGCGTTTTCCTGTTTGATGGAAATTCTGCTTTTGGAAAAAACAATTTTAGATTTGTTTTCTTTATGAAAGGTGCTTGTAAAAGCTGTCGCTTCAGCAGCATCAATTTCTGTTTTCATTTTTTCAACAGTTGATAACGCATCCTTACGCAAACGTTGAATCGAAACATCATCCGGTTTTACCAAAAGCACGGCATCGGCCATAATTACGGCCGTTTCGGCTTTTTCTAAGGCCAGACTCAACTGTGTTTTACCATTGGCTTTATATGCGTAAGCTTTTTCAATATGCGAATTGATATCAGCGATATACCCTTTTTTGAGATACGCATTAAATTCAGTCGGAAATTCTTTTGTTAAATATTCGATTTGTGACGAATTGACATCGTTGTTCTGTTTAGTATTATTTAATGCACTGAGTGCTTTGGGGTAATTTATTTTGGCACAGTTTTCATAAAAACTTTGAGCTGCATCTTTCGTGAATGCCCCATATTGCAATCCGTTTTGCAACAAAAATTTGCCCTCGAAGTAGGCTTTATCTATGAGCTTTTTAAATCCCTCACTCGAATTTCCGGACGATTCAATAGCCTGTAATTCTTTTTCATATTGCAATAAATCCGCAGCATAACTTGATGTACTAAGTTGCGGCCATTCTTTAATGGCATTTTGCAGTGCCGTGCGCGCTTCATCTAAATCGTCTTTCGCTTGCGAAGTCATGTAGCTATCATAATTGGAGCGTTGTTTCAATGACGCGACCTGATCTTGTACATCGGATACCATACGCCGAATTTTGGACTGAACTGAAATGAATCGCGATTTTTCGTTGAATGTTTTTTTTGCTTCTTCGAAATCTTGTTTGATTTCGCGCATAGCCGATTCATAGACATCGGCATTGGCAAGCAGTTTTCCTGTGCGTACTGTTGTTAATGATTCCTGGGCACGGGAATGATGTATCTCGAACTTCGAAAATACATGATCGGCAATATTCTGATCCTCTTTGCTGTTATCCGTTTCGACCTCCGTTAGACATTCCAGCATGCGAACGATATACGTTTTTAACGTCTTCACTTCGAAAGGATCGCTATCCGCCGATACCGTCAATTTTTGATAATCATCATGAGTGCTTTTTTTTGATTCGGAGTTCTCTTTTGCAGCGGTCGAACCTTGTTGTATTTGAGGAATCTCTCCAGCTTTTTTTTCAGTTGCAGTGGATTTTGACGGATCGTCTGATTTCTTTGATTTGTCTTTAACTTCTTTTTTACTTTCTTCTTTGTTTTTTTTCTTAGCCTTATCCAGAATTTTTTTACCGTCAGGTATTTGGCCAAATAGCGTCAAAGGAACCATGACGAGAATCAATAACATCGCTTTATACATTTTTATGCCTTTGGATTTAGCGAAGTTACCCTCTTTCTGCTTTGCAGCAGAAAGAGGGGCTTCGGTTCTCATGGGAGGAGGGTTATTTTTGTTTTATTTCAATCCATCTGATCATACAAGGATTCCAGCTTATTAAGTACCGTAGTCGGATTGGTAGATGTAACCCAAACCGGATCCAGTTTTTTTATACTGGCATTGCACGCAGTAAGGTCATTCAAATAGTATTGGCAAAACGCCTTGTGGAGTATAAGATCATTGAGTTCAACGGATGGATCATGGACAAAATAGTATTCGGGATCCCAGCGTTCGACAAAATTGGCTGCATAGATAGCCGAAGCATATCGGCCCGTTTCCCAACTGGTTATGGCAATCCCTGCGTATCCGTCTAATACGGAATCGGCAGCGGCAATACGGAAAGCACGATCCGCTTCGGGAATACTGTCCATACGAAGCAACGTCCAACCTAATCCAATACGCGCATTGGGCCCATTAAGTGCTGAAAATTCAGCATAAGCTCCGTCATAATCTTGATTTTCAAATTTTTTCCAGGCAGCATCCAGTAAACTTGCTTCGTAGTCGTCACAAGCACCCGTGGCACAGGTCAGGATTAATGACAAAAATAAAATCGGCTTCGAAATATGTTTTATATGTTTCATGTGATTATAGGTTTGATGTTTTATTTGAGTAATACCATTTTTTTGGAAAGTATGCCGTCAACCGTCTCTAATCGGTAGATATAGATACCGCTCGGCACCGCCGATCCTTTCTGATTTTTCCCGTCCCACATCACGTTATGATAACCGGCTGTTCGCTGTTCGGAAATCAAATTGCGAATCTTTTGACCAAGCATATTATATACGGCGATGCGCACATAGCCATCATTTGCAAGGCCAAATCGAATGCTTGTGCTCGGATTAAATGGGTTCGGATAATTCTGTGCCAAATCTAACGACTTAGGTATCTCCGAAAAGGATGAATCATATACGAGCGCATATCGCCCGCTTTCATTGATGCTGGTATATACTCGGTTTTCATCGGCGTGCGTGATCATAGAGCGTTCCCAACCACCCGTAGCATCTAATCGTGTAATTTTCAAATGTTTTGTAGAAAATCCGGGAATTGTAAGATTCCAATCACTCCGATGTGCCGGGGTGATATTAAAACTTAACTCCGAAGCCCACGACTGCGAAGCGGTTGATAAGATTTCGCAAGTTTGCAAAATGTTTGATCCGTTATTGGTCAAATCGTTGTCCGATGAAATCTCTGAAAGAATCAAATAACCTTCGGCGCGCGCTGATGATTTCAGGATACGCATTTCCGCTTGACCGGAACGAAGTACACTTGTACTGCCGGAACCCAGATCGGCTACGACATATGTTTTGAGAGCAATGGCTTGATTGAGGATCGTATCATTGGCCGTCACTTCAAAAGCCAATTCCCCGTCGGCTGTGATTTCGTATTCAGCTCGATACATACGCGTATGCGCCGGTACGATCTGTAGCGGGACTGTCGTGTTATTGATTTTTAGCGAAACCGACGATAGTGGTTCATCCGATACAGCGTAAAACTCAATCCGATCTTTTAGAACCGTACTTCGCAAAAGACCGGTGTGCACCACCGGTGCCTGATTTTCTAAACCCAATCCCTGCAAAGGAATTCGCAGTTCGCGCTGGTATCCGTCGTGACTAAGAATGAGCGTATCCAGAGATACACCTATCGCCGACGGTGTAAAATGTACACCCACGCGCAACGTATCGCTATCAATCGAATACGGTAAACTGCTTCCATCAAAACTATAACCGGATGTTCCGGCACGCGCTAATCGAATAGCCGTTACATTTAGAGGCGCTTTGGGAGCATACAGTTCTACCTGACGATTCGAGACATAGGTTACGCGTGTATTGGGAAAACTATATTGAAGTTCTTCCGATGTAAGTACCGAAGGTTCTGTCGCGACGCCCTCCAAGGTCAACGCAAATACTCGGCTATCGTACACGACACGTAGTGTGTCCGAAAAAACACCTTCGGATTCAGGTTTAAATTTGACCCATCCGATCAACGTATCGGGGTAACTATGATCCAGCGTATCCGCATTTTTTCCGTCCCAACTAAACACATCACCGGAATACATCACAATTTGTGAAATAACGGAACCGGCATCCGCATAAAACCGTAATGGAACGGAAATACTATCAAAGGCCTTGATGCTTCCGAGAGAAATTACAGCTCTGTAACTATGATCACGCTCCAGTATATTACCCGCCGATGAAGGGATATAGCGCGTTGACCATAGGGACGAATTGAACGCGCTGTCTTGTGTGGCCGCAAGTGTTTGACCTTCCGATAATCCCGGAACCGAAATTGCCCACGTACCTTGTGTATCCGCGTACGTACCGCCGATAATATCCGAAGCTTGTGTTTTTCCGGGCTCATCTAAAAATAGTTCAACACGCGAACCCGGCTGTGCTTTTCCCCACACGCCTACATTCGCAATCCCACCCATGATGTGAGGAGGCGTTACGCTGTTCTTTGAATTGGAAGGCAGCGTAATACCGCTTTTGTTTTCATAAATACGATTCCAATACCACCGATTACTGTTGGACTCCACATCGACAATACTGATACCTGAAATATTATTATAGGCAATAGTATTATGTTCGATCAAAGTGCCGAATGTATTCGATGTGATGCTAATCCCAACGCCGCTATTCCCACGCGGAATAGTACCCAGTGAATCGGCTACACCAATAGCATTATGGTGAATGTGCGTGTTATACGTATTTGATAAATTAACCGCATTAATTATCGAACCGATTTTATTATAAGCGATGGTGTTACCGCGAGCCTGATTAACAGATATTCCGTGCCCGCCGCCGCGTATTTGATTTTCGATACCAAGACCGATAGCATTGCCTTCAATATGATTGTGATTCGCCCCGATCCCAATTGAAATCAATTGCGTGGACCAGGAGATACTGTTTCCTTCGCCTGACGTGCGCGATCCGATGCGATTATTTTCTCCGTTGATTTCTAAAGCGATATTAAATCCTTTGGGGCCGTTACCCAAAACATCAGCCCCTATTATATTTCCCGATAAAAAGCATGAATCGGCAAACACCTGTATTGCGCGACCGGCATTGGTTCCGGCAAATATATTTCGATGTACTACACTGGCATGGCCCCACAAGATCAGTGCCGTATTGTTCGGTTCTACCGTCACACCATCCGGCATAAGCCCGAAAACGTTGTTCTGCACTTCGATAGCGCGGGAAGATGTATGCGTGTTGATTGCCGTACCTTTATTGACAAAATAATTACGACCGTCGTCGCTGCCATCGCCCAAGATCAATCCCGATGCCGCATTCTCGACGCCAATACCGCCACGTACTAACGTAGCGCTTCCGTCTGCATTCAAACCAAAATAATTACCAAGAATATGATTGGCGGTGCCGTCCTGAACGTAGATATCCACTTGCGTTGTGGAAAAAACATTCCTTTCTCCGACCGTCGCTCCGCCAATAATATTTTCTGAACTCCCCGACACCAACTGAATTCCCCGATTAAGCCGGCCTGCGCTGAGACCCGTACTGTCCGTACCAAAATAATTACCGATGATGGTATTGCGATGCGCTTGTATAAGAAGTAATGCCGACGCGTTTTCACCGCTACCGAACACATTACGTCCCGGTCGTGTGTGGTGGCCAATCAGGTTATCGTCGCCATAAATCGTCAAACCGGCGGCCAAAAATGGCGCCGGCGTTTGGCCGTCATGTTGCAATCCAAAAATATTGCCCATGATGACGTTACTATCGGAATGCACTTCGCCATAGGTCAAGTAACTCGCGAAAACATTGGGATTGACGTACGAACCGTCCTTTTTACCTCCGATTTTAGTAGCTTGCCCGTGTATAGTCAGCGCTCTATTGCTAAACACCGTATCGGATTGAATGCTCGGATTGTTGAATCCAAAATAGTTACCGTACACGCCGTCTTCACGCGCCGTGGCGCCGATATACAATTCTGTTTCACTGCTCGCGGCAAAATAATTTCCCAAAAACGTATTAAACCCCGACGAATGATCCGCTATGGCCGTACCGTTCGGCTCGATCGCCGCATAATTCGAATACGGATACGGCTTTGCAAAACCGAAGGCATTGTTAAGAATACCATTATTTTGCCCCTTGATGTAAATACCGGTACGGCAGTTTGATATTTTATTATACGTGATAAAGCATCCGTTACTTGCGATATAAACCCCAATCTTAGCATCGAACATATTGAGTCCTATTATCTCAACCATCTGTCCGGCTTGAATCGTCCATAGTGTGTCATTCAAAGGATCATCCGCATGCAAGCCCCAATTATTAAACAAATGCTCCGACGGCAGTTCTCCGGAACTTACTTTTACACCTTCCGTGACGATGAGCGAACCGGATGTCAAGAGGATATCGCTATGATTAATGATAATATTATCTTGTCCCGGCCAGGTATTAGCTTCATATACGGCGCGTCGTAACGATCCTTCAGGGCCCGGATTCGGGCCATCCGTACCATTGGTTACCAAAAAAGACTGCTGCGCGTAGGATGAATACATCCCTACACTTTGAATACAAAGGCCTATAAGCATCCATAAAAGCACTCGCGCTTGACTCAACATGCGTGACATAACAACCGCCATATAATTCATTGGAATCCTTTATTTGATGTGGGCATACGGCTCACGATGAGAATTATTTTGATTCTGAAAGTAGTTTGTACAGCATATTTATATACTGCTCCGTAGTCTGAGCTCCGCCTTCACCGAGGTAATTATATTTTTGAAATACGGGGGTCTTCAAAAGTTGATCCGACGTTTGTTTATTCCTTAGGCCTTCTTCCGCAGCTGTTACGGTCTCTTTGAGCATAATGATATATTCATGCAGCGCTGGCATCGTAGCCAATGGCCCGTGCCCCGGTATGATTTTGACATCCGCAGGAAACATCTTTTCTATTTTGTCCAGCGATGCAATCAATTGGTGAATATTCCCTCCGCCGTCACTGTACACGCCCGGGAACATGCCATGAAAAAATAAATCACCGAGATGAAGTACATTGGATTGAGTAAAATACACCACGACATCGGCTGACGTGTGACTTCCGGGTATGTGAATAATGCGAATATCTTCCCCATTGACGGTTAGGATAAGACTATCCGATAAAAATACGCTCGGCATCATATCCAGAGTCGGTGTGGTTTGGGTATGCTTACTACGCAAACGCTTGGCTATGTTTTCCTGTCCTATAATAACCGCAGATGTACGCAGATTTTTGTTTCCTTCGATGTGGTCACGATGAAAATGCGAATTGACCACCCACCGGATGGGTAAATTGGAAAGCGAAGTGGCCGCTTTTTTCATTTTTTCAGTCATAGAGGCGTACATCGCATCCACCAACAAGACACCTTCATCACCGGCCATCACAGCTACATTACCGCCGCCAAATCCGTTTTCACAATCCATCATCCACACCTTACCGGCGACGGGTACGGTGCGAATACGAATACTATCCTGCGCTTGCGAGAAAAGATTACTGTTAAGAGATAAAAATAGTCCGCTCGCTAAAAACCAATTCCAAAACATTTTGAATTCCTTCCACATGAGCACATGAGTATTATTACACAATCCTACCGAATCAAAGATTCACGAAGTTGGTTAACTATTAATAATAATAATAGATCAACTCTACGTCCGCGTTAATCCAGATTAACTCAATCAAATTTTGATAGTGAAAATTTACAGATAAGACGAGATGCGCGCTAACGGTAGTGGGTCAATTATTAGCGGTTTTGTTGCAACTTATGTTGCGGAGATTGTTTTTAAAGATTTTAGATCAGATCGTATCGGAGGGATTTATGCCAAATTCATCGCGAAAAGCTTTGGTAAAGTGTGACAAACTGGTATAACCGACATCGTAGGCGACCTGCGTCACATTACCGGCTTGTGATTCCAGCAAACTTTTGGCTTTCCGCAAACGTAGTTTTCGTATGAGTTCGGATGGAGTGGTATCGGTAAGCGCGACTAATTTGCGATAAACTTGAGAGCGACTCATGGCCAATCTTGCACTGATCGCCTCAACACTAAATTCAGGATCCGACAGGTTCGACTGTATGAGTTGCGTTAATTCTTTCAAAAAAAGATCGTCCGGTGTTTCACCTTCAAAATCCTGATCCTTGATAAAAATTTCTTTGGCGTATTTTTCACGCAAAAGTTTCCGGCTCTGAATCAGATTGGCTATACGCGTTCGCAATTCTTTTTCGTTAAACGGTTTTACCAGATAGTCATCGGCCCCGGTCTCCAATCCTTCAATCTTATCTTCGGTATCGGCTTTGGCCGTCAATAGAATAAGAGGAATATGGCTGGTTCGGCGATCGGATTTCAACTCCCGTGATAATGTAATACCGTCTTTTCGGGGCATCATCACATCAGAAATAATAATATCCGGTGTTCTTCGCAAGGCCTCCGCCATACCGTCTTCGCCGTCCGCAGCTTCAATGACACGATAATCATTGCTCACTATACCGCGGATATATTGACGTATTTCATCGTTATCTTCGACGATCAACAACGTATTTTTATCGGCATCCGTATCGGCAGCTGTGGTGCTTTGAATCGGTCCGGCAACATCATCCCATTCGGGCGCGCTTTCTTGGGAATGCGTCTCCGATTCGGTGCGCTCGTCATCGGGTATACTTTGTTCGATGATCGGTATCGTAAAGCTAAAAACCGTACCCTCTCCTTGACGGCTCCGCGCTGTCAACGATCCATGATGGAGATGCGCTAACTCTTTGGCCAATGCGAGTCCTATGCCGGTACCGGGGTACGCACGCGTACCCGAATGATCGGCTTGATAAAAACGATCAAAAATCAAAACTAAATCGGTTTCACTGATACCGATACCCGTATCTTCGACATCTATTGTCAACGCGCCTTCGTTCGCATATACTTTAACAGATACACCGCCCTCGTTTGTAAATTTGATCGCATTGGAAAGCAGGTTAAATAATATTTTTTCGATGACATCGCGATCACGATACATAATCGGAAGATCAGGGGTTAAGTCAAGTGTCAGCGATAATTTCTTTTTATCGGCTAATGATTCAAAAGAAAATACCACCGGTTTTATGAAATCCCAATTACCACGATAAGCTCTCAACTTCATCTGGCGGTGTTCGATTTTTGAAAGATCAAGAAGCTGATTAACTAATCGCAAGAGTCTGCGTGTATTGCGAAGCATGGATTCTATAGTAATTTCATCCGCCGGTTTTTCTTTCATTGATTCCAGCGGGCCTTGTATTAAGGTTAACGGCGTTCGGAATTCGTGAGAAATATTTGCAAAAAAACGTGATTTCTGCGCATCCAGTGCTTCTAATTTTTGCGTCTGCACGGATAAAAGATGCGTACGCTCTTCAACAATACGTTCTAACCGTCCCTTTTCACGCATAATCTGAAAATATCGCCACCGCACAATTCCCGTAACCATCGCCATAAAAATCGTACCATATAGCAACCATGCCCACCAAGTCCTGAACCACGGTGGAAGAATCGTGAATCGCAACATCGTTGACTGGGTGACATGTTGAGCGTTGATTGCTTTCACATGAAATACATAATCGCCTTCGCTCAGATTAGAATAAACGCGCAACGCTTCAACACTCCAATCACCTGGCTCTGATTCAAAACCTTCAAGCCACGTTTGATAACGGGTCATGGTTTCATCAAAATATGACGTGGCTCCGTACTCGATGCGTACCGAATTAAACGCATAGGGCAATATTATAGGTTCAAAACGCCGGTCATTAATAATAAGCGATGAGTCATGCCCTATACTAAAACGTGAAATGACCGTATGAAATGTTTGCGAACGCACGATACGGGACAAATCCATACGCAATATACCGTCGTCCGTAAGAAACCATACGTAGCCCTGCTGATCACGATACACTTCGTTAGGCGCAAATTGTTGGGTATGATTATGTATACGCCAATACCGATGGTTATCCCACCGCCACGAGACGCCTTCGCGATGCCCATTCCAAACGGCGGATGAAGTAAAAAGCCAAATAGTACCGATATTATCCTGAAGTGCTTTGATGATATTTGTCGTATCCGGAAAGAATGATGTACTAACCACTAATTCATTTATTCGGTAATCATATCTAAAAAGCGAATCATGGCGCTTCATAAAAATCATCGAATCGGCGCTCAGCACCATGCGCCATGCTTCATCAAACGCGTGAGTTTTCATGTTTTTCAAATCAACTTTGTACACCCTGCCGTAATCCGATTCGACCCATAAAAAACCCTTTCGATCACTTCTCAGCTGCGCAACGCCGGCAATATCGTCTGTATTTGGAATAGGTGTTTCACGATTTTCAAACTGATCATACAACGACAACCCCACACGCTTTCCAAGCACTAAAAAACGCTCATCCAGTACGGCAATACTTGTCGCATCGGGAGTATTTGCAATTAGTTTATACTGTCCATTTTTTTCAATAGACAACAAACCTCGTCCGGAGGCAAAATAATGTTTATCTCCTACCGTGACGCCGCCGTTGATCCGGCCAAAATTTTGAGGAATAACTTTCCCGTTTTCAATTCGGTAAAGATCATTGAGCGTACCGATATAAAAATTACGACCTGTTTGGGCTATAGCGTAAACGCAGCCTTTTATACCATGTTGTTTTTGTAATACGCTTAGCGGCGAACGATCTATTTTATTAATACCATCTTCCGTTACAACCCATACGTTACCTTCACGGTCCTCCATAACATTACGCGTAGAATTAACGGATAAACCATTATCCTCATTGATAATATTAAATTGGGTTAGTGTGGAATCAAAAAAAATTACACCTTCGGAACGTGTTCTGAAAACATATCCTCCATCCGATAAATGAATCCCGCTTCGGACATCTTTCGCCGGATATACAAGCCTTTCTTCGCCGTTTACCCATACTGAAATTCCGTACGTCGTGCTGGCAACAATTTTATTTTCGCCGCTTATCAAAACGGAATATACCCTCGGAACATTTTTAAAGTATGGTAATGGAACAAGTGAATCCCCGATGACCTCTGCTATCCCCTGATCTGTGTCACCGAAATAATTAACAAAAATTCGATTTTGAGAAATATTACCTGTTCCGAAAAATTGTTTAGGCCGCCGAGATGTTATCGAATCCCCGTGATATCGGAATATGGCATTCCGATCAATAAAAATGACTTCATCACCACGTATAAGTACATCACGATTAAGATCAACCGGCGTATGCGCCGGGACCAAGGGTTTAAGCGATACCACGCGCGGCTGACCGCGTTCAAAATCAGCATAACCTAGTTGCTGAAATCCGCCATAAAATAATTTTCCGGTTCGTTCATCAATTTTTATTTGATTAATATCAATTTCATTAAGTAGACCGTTGATTTTTTTCCACCGCGCCCCGTCAAACGTAAATACACCGTTATAGTTTATCACATATATAATGCCGCTGGAATCCTGCGTAATATCAAAACTCTGCGGGTGAGCTCCGGAGGGATTATAGATGGTAATACGCGGCGGGATATCCTGAGCGGAAACTATGACCGCAAACCAAAGTACAACAAAAGAAAATGTAAAACGCATATTTACAGATAACCAATACTAACTACTTAGATGTAGCAATGTATGCAAAAAAGTTGAAAACGGTCAAAAAAAAAGCAAGGCTCTCAGCCTTGCTTTTTATAATCACTATAACCTCAGGTTACGAAGCCGCGCCGAGCGTTTGCAGCTTCTGCATAAGCGCCGTTGCAATTTGCGCCTGTGTGCCGCTCGGATAGGCATATCCAGTACCTAGCCGTATGATCTTAAACTTAAAGATGAAAATTTCACTAGGTTACTGCACTGGATCGTATTGCATATGCACGGTAGAAGTTATTGTGATATTTGGATACCCCTGTCTTGTGAGAACTGCAGTCCAAATTACTCGACCACTTGGTAAACAATAACCAGGAGGCGGGTTTTCATTAGGATAGCACGATCCTAATGCAAGTGAAATAATTCCTTTTTTGACTGGAGAATTTTGAACACTGACAGCAACATACTCATTTGTATTTATAGCTTGATAAGTCAAACTGGCAACTGAATAACCATAAACACTCGGATCATAACCGTTCATTCTCGGAATATATTCGTATGTTGAAATTGTTTGCCCATTTACCCCATTGACAGGATATCTTTGTCCGAGAATATAACTTGATGGCGGTGTCCAAGTTACCTGCAAAGATAGCTTTCCGCTTATAAATTTCCTATAAGAATTTCCGTCCGGATTTATCAATCCAAAAGCCATCCATCCATCTGGCAATCTGCTTATAAAATCATTATAAAAATCTGAACCAGGAGTTGAATTCAAGGTCAAGATATCATTTTGAAAATTACCATATGATGTATTACTATTTGACATTGCATTAAAAATATCATCAAGATTTGTATTATTACCATTGACAAAAGACGGTTTAAGTGATGTTTTGACAAAATTTGTTAGCTGTAAGTGCGCAAATGGACTACTAGCGCCATTATCATTATAATATGTGTACATAGTCGAAAAACCTTGAATACTGTATATCGTTGATCCTGGAACTATTGCACCAGTGTTCCAAATATACAATCCTCTTCGATATAGGTATCTAGTATCTCCAGCCGAAGGAGTATCAATATCCTCTCCAAGAACTCTAACACCATCAAGCGATCTATTGTAAAAATACCATGTCTGGTTCCAGTAAGAGCTGAATTCCTTCTCTAATGTCCATCTTTCAAACGGATCAATAGTAGTAATATAAGTTACAGGTTGGGGGGGTGTTCCGCCGCCTTCATCTCCTGGAGGTTTATCCAAAAAAAGATTGTTCTGTGACATTATATAGGTATTTGAATGCCCATCGCTCAATTCCGGGACAATCTCTAAATTATCAAAATCATTTTTCTGTACAACATCTTGATTTACCTGTACATCCTTATTCTCACATGACAACAAGAAAACAAGAATCAACCCACCTACACTTAGCTTTTTCATGAAATCCCTCCTACTCCTAAAGATTAAGTATGCTACCGATATTGAAAATAATTTATTCTATGATGTTGCAAGCTAAAAAACTATTTTTAAAATGTCAATATTTAAAATAACCCGTTGTGTGAATTAAGCGAAAGCATATTTGATAAGGTTAAGATTTTTTTGATTTTGATGATTAAAGAGTTGCGAAATAGTTAGCGCCGTGATTTTGGAAAGTATTCGAGTTTTAAAGCCATCCAAGGATTTGGCATAGTTGCGCTGGATCATAAATTGATCACAGAGTTGCGAAAAAAGAGTTTCAATCCGTTTACGTGATTTACGAAGGATGGAAGGTTGTTTAACATATTTTTTTTGATTGGCACGCATAGGTGTTTGCAGGTTAATACGGGCCGAGGTATGGACTTGCTATATTGTAAAGGACACTGAGTTAAGGTAAATTAACTTAACAAAATGAGGTCAGAATCATGCACATTATCATAAGGCAGTTCACAGGCGAGTATAAGCTTGAGACCGTGCGATTAAGCTATCAGCGTGGTAGTATAGTGGAGTTAGCCTCCGAATTAGGCTTGCGTCCGTCATTGATTTATCGTTGGCGTAGCGAGTTTGAAACAAGCGGTGAAAAAAAATTTTCCGGGTAACGGCCATAGCCGGACTAATGAGGATGAAATTGTACGTCTCAAGCGAGAATTGGCGGATGGACTTGGCTGATCGTCAGATCATAGGATGGTCATTTTCTCAATCTATGACGAGTCAAGCTACGGCCATTACAGCCTTTCAAATGGCATGTATTAAGCGTAAGCCTGCTCATGCGATGATCTTTCCTGACCGGGGTAGTCAGTATGCGGCTGAAGCTTTTCGTAATCTTTTGGCTAGTTATGGAATATGTCAGAGTATGAGCCGCAAAGGTAATTGTTGGGACAACGCTGTAGCGGAATCCTTCTTTAAAACCCTTAAAACGGAATTACCAAAAGGGTATCAAAAATTGACGTATGAAGAGCTTCGCATGCAGATATTTGAATATATCGAAATTTGGTATAATCGAAAACGTTTACATTCGGCGTTGGATTACAGAACGCCTATGGAAATGGAATCTTTATTAACACTTGTCGCTTAACCAACTGTCCACTTTTATGTGGCAAGTTCATAGTGTCTATGATGAATACCAATGGGTCGAGGTTAAGTTCTTGTACGATACGTTGACGCAGGCTTTCGATAAAAGAAAACAATTTACGGCGGCGTACATTATATCCGGAGCGATCAATAAGTGCAGGAATTGTTTTGGGGTATCGCCGAAGATGCGTAAACAAACGGTTTTCGCTGTCTATGGAAAGAATTTCACTGCTGAGACTCAAGGCCATCACAGCGGCATCGGATAATTTAGGACGAGGGCCGGGTTTAGGGATATTACCATGCCCATCGAAACGGTCTGATAAATGTTGATGTACCATTTTGAGTACGCGAGCGAATGTTTCTTTGAAGTTGTGCATGAATTTGATTCCTAAAAATTTCAAATTCATTTTTAGTACAGCCAAATTCATGCCAACATTATATTACTTTAATTCACACAACGGGTTGAATAAATGATTTTAAATCAGTTTTAATTCCGACAAACAGGTTTTGATACGCTCAAACGAACGACCGATATCGCTATCTAAACCGACGGACATACGAACCAAACCATCACCGAGCCCCATCGCTTGACGCTCTTCTTCCGGAATTTCGGATGAGGTACTATGCCCGGGAGCGCTGAATAGCGTTTTAAAATAACCCAAACTCACAGCGAGGTATCCGACTTTTTCTTGCTGCATCCGCGTCATCAAAGTTTCAGCTTTTTCCGATGTACCGGCATCAATCGCCAGCATACCGCCAAATCCGAATTGTTCATTCATCATAGACTTAAGGAGTTCATGTTGACGATGCGACGGCAGCCCAGGATAATATACCCGTAACCCCAATTTTTCAAGCTCCGTGGCAATATAAAGCGCGTTACGGCTATGCTGTTGGATGCGAATATGCAAACTATGTAAATTTTTCAGAATACTCGCTGCGCGCATGCTATCAAGCACAGGCCCCATAAGCATACATGCTCCGGAATTGATATCCGTGAGTTGATGGATGAATTCGTCACTGGCGCAGATGCAGCCCGCTACGCAATCGCTCGTACCGTTGATAAATTTGGTCAAACTGTGAACCACCACATCCGCACCTTGGCGAATCGGCGAAATGGTCATAGGACTGAAAGTATTATCAACCACGAGTTTTGCCTTATGCGTATGCGCCAGTTTTGCAAGCGCGGGTATATTGGCTACTTCCAGCAAAGGATTGCTCACCGCTTCGGTATAGATCACCCGCGTCTTGGAAGAGATTAATTTTTGAATGGCAGGAATGTCTTGCATATTGACAAAATGAACTTTGATCCCGAGTCGTGGAAGAAAATTTTTGAATAGCGCGTACGTCCCGCCATACACCGTACGGCTGCATATCACTTCATCGCCGGTCATGCATGATTGGAGTATGGTCGAACTGATGGCGGCCATGCCGGACGCCGTTACCTGAGCGGATGCACTGGCTTCGAGGGCTGCCAGTGAACGCGAAAGTTCTTTATTGATCGGGTTCCAGTGGCGCGAATATAGAAAACAACCTTCGATTTCGTGATCAAACAATTCACGCATTTTATCCGGTGACATAAAAGTATATGTCGAAGAATCGGTAATGGACGGATTGACATCGCCGTATTCACCGAATACCCAGTGATCTTGTATCGCAAGCATGGGATCATAACTCATAGCAACGCCCTTTCCTGAAGTATTTCATCAGAAAAAAAGGCAAATACGCTCTACATCCAATGATATTTGTCAATAAACGCTTTAAAGTTTTTTAATAATTAAATAACTACATAATTATTTTATTTAATATCACACTACAAAAAACCGTCTTGTAAAAGTACGGCATCTTCACAAAACGGTTAAATATAATACAAATGCTATTTTGCCGGGGCCAGCATAACGCCATCCACCACATGGATAATCCCATTAGAGGCAGGAATGGACGCAATGATCGTAGCATTACCATTGACGATAACTTTGCCGTCTTTGACGCTAAACGTCGCCGGCTGACCGCTAAACATATTCATTACCTGACCGTCACGAAAACTTTCGGATTTGAAGATACTCACATTCACATGATAAAATAATACGTTTTTAAGCGCACTTTTTTTCTCCGGTTTCAAAAGCTCTTCGACGGTTCCTTTGGGCAACTTTTCAAACGCCGCATTCGTCGGCGCAAAAACCGTGAACGGGCCGGGATTGGCCAATACATCCACAAGGCCGCTGGCTTTGAGTGCCTCGACAAGCGTCGTGTGATCTTTGGAGCCGAGAGCAATTTGAACAATGTTCTTCTGTGATACATTGTCATTCACAGCCGACATACCGGCCGGCATATTGGCGCCGCCCTTGTCCGAGTTATCCGACGGCTTCGATGGGGATTGGCAACCGCTCAATACGATGCCGGTAATCACTAACAACATCATTAAACGTTTCATAAAACTTCTCCTGAATTTTATCATAGCGGTTCACGTTTTGAACCTGATTAAATATATATTTTATTTTAATTAAAGTCAAAAGAGTCTTAAATCTTTAATTAAAAAATTTTTATACTTTTTCTTTTCCACCCAGCTGATTAGTTCATCATATCAAGTTTGTTTTTGGCTACGCGTGCCAGTCGGTGGCGTTCCCATAGCGGAGGGAAATACTGCTTTTCCTCGGTAAATTTTTTTACTTCGTCCTTAAGTATTGCACGAATGGCGTGATGCCGCTCTGAAAACCACTGATTGCGCAGAGCCGCCGTTGCACTCATTCCTTCCGGGATTGGCCCGACTTTTCCAAAAAAATTTAGAATTACAGAATAGGCTTTTGCTATTCGGGCCGGCGGTAAATACCACATGTTATACTCTATCGGTTTGCCGGCATCGGCATCTTCCAGCATGATATCAATCACGGCATTATCCAGTTGATCCTGTAACAGCGCAGATGCATTTCGCCATTCGGCTACGACTTGCAGTTGCGGATCGTATTCGAGATCCGCCGGTTCCTGTGTTTCAAAATGCCGAACACCGAAATACGACAACCATTGTTTGGTACCCGGCGACGTGATACGCGAAATACCCATCCACAAACCGATTCCTACCGATTCATACGCCGACGAAGCCACCTCGGAACAAAACAATGCGCCATGATCGCGGTAGTTCATAACAAAATCGTACGGAATGTGCTTTTGCAAGGCCGCCTGAAGGGCAAAATCCGCCGCTTTATGCGGCGCCATCGGATCGCCGGCCAAAACAGGAATATCATAGCGCGGACGCAAGATCAAAATGCGTAATTTTTTATCGGCGATGTATTCATCCCATGTTGCGATTGCAACGCCTTTCTCAATATGCGCCTCAATCAATGAAATTTTTCCGGTCGCCGAATCAATATGCACAAGCGCGACATGCGAAAAATTACCCGGAAAATCATTACCGCGGGCAATCAATGCCGATGTCGGCGCACCGCCGCGTGATACCAAAATATCACCGCTATGCAACGTAACACCCAATACCTCGGCATGTGGTGTAACCGAGGACTCCGCATGCCCGAAACTAAGCTCCGTAAGTTTTTCGGTCTGCGATTGTAGTAGAACTTCTTCAAGTGCCGTACGCATACCGTACAAAATACGATAAAGTCTTTCTCTAGTGATACGATCGGTCATATCCCAACTACGGCTTTGCCTCTTTACGGCGAATCGCAAACTCATAATAACACGCGAAAAATCAGCAACGTATTCCGGCTTTACCGCAACGCGGGTAGCTAAATAATAAACGCTCCGCTCAATATGCCAAAACAACGCGTCGTTTGGACTCACAGCATTAGTATTCAGTGTGTCGGCCATGCGTTGTAACTGAGCCATGGATTGTTGAATCAATTTGTCCGTTTGTAAGCCCTTTTCATTACGTGATGCTACAAATTCGCGCTCTAGCGTTTGCCACAAACTGTCCTGATTCCATGTAAAAGACTGAATAATATCCGATTCTGAAGTTATCCATGTTTCTTCAGGAATCATCAAAAAGAAATAAAACAAAATAATGCCTAAGGTGAATTTGTATTTTTTTCCCATTGCTATATCACATTCCTCAATTTGTTTATCCAGAAGATGCTCATTTCCTAAATCATAATCGAAAGCTTTTTAAAAATTTACCAAAGATAGGGTATGCTTGGATAGTAAGGTATGTTTATACTATGGAATACTTACATGTGTACTCAAATAAAAATATTTAAAAAAACCTGTAAGTTTTTGAGATAAATCCGAACTCTACATATGAACATCACGAAGCAAAGGGAATATTTTATGCACCACCGATTAATCACTCTTATGCTTTTATGGTTTGCAGCCTTAATCGTATTTCAGATAACCCCTCTTTCGAAATCACTAGCAGGCATTGACGCCAAGACCCGCCTCAAACTCAAACTGCGTAAACCGGATATTGTTGACATCAAATTCATCAATGCCGGTAACTGGCGTTACGCCATGCGTAATCAGGGATCCTTTATGTATGACAGTCCCGATAGTGATGGTAATGGCAATAATGCCGGAGGAATATTTCCACGTGGCTCAGATGTTAGTATCGTCTTTGCCGCCGGTGCATGGATCGG
>JABWCP010000034.1 GCA_013360215.1 bacterium
AGATCAGATACACATTCTGCTTCACCAGTACCGGCAGCGTGATGGCTTCATCCATCCCGGTACTTTCAAACTTTACGGTAATATTTTTTCGACCCAGTAAATCATGCGCAAAATTTTGCATCCGCAAATTCAAATCCGTGACCCGATCATTGCGCGCATCTATAGACCACACGATATCACTCATACTGGATATCACATTCCGGCTGAGATCTCCGATTTTATCCAGCATCGGGATAGAATCATGCAGCGTTTTGCTTTCTTTGGCTAAATCGGAGTACATCGCGATTTTTGACAGATTGGCACCGATATCGTCGTGCAGGTCGCTGGCAATTTTTACGCGCAACCGCTCCACCGCCAAAAGCCGGTTTACGCGATACTGATACACCCGCCATAAAATCAATCCGATGAGTACCAAAATCAGCAAGCGAAACCACCATGTCCGATACCACGGCGGTAAAATGCGAAACGTATAATTCGCTTCCCTTCCGATGACCCCATATACATTCATCGCTCTTACTCTAAATGTATACTCCCCTTCATTCAAGTTCGTATATATCGCGCGGTTCTCACTGCTCCATGCTGTCCAATCGGCATCAAAATTCTGAAGTTTCCACGAAAACTGCAGATGTTTAGTGTCGAGAAAATACGAAGCCGCGAATTCGAATGTCAGATTGTTATAACGGAAATCAATTTTCAAATTTTGATTTTCATAATTCGGCACGGGCATACCGGCATACAATACTGAATCGCCGCGCGTTTTTATCGTACGTATTTTGGCGTCAAAATTTTGCTTGAAATCATACCCGATACTCCGATCGTAACGGGATACACCGTCCGTTCCATAAACCCACAAATAGCGCCCGTCAATCATCATGCCCGTAGGATCAACTTCGGTATTGAGAAAAATTGTCGAATCATAAGACCATAATTGTTCACTGAGCGGTCTGATATGATACAATGCTCCGGCTTTGACCCAATATCCGACACTGTCGGCTACAATGAAAAACGTATTTCGTTTGCTACCGTTGATCATCGGCCCCAGCGTATTATCTTCCAATACGTTGATCAAACCATTTCTTTCTTCGAACCGGTATACCCCACGCATGGTATTAGCCGCTAAATGGCCGAGATTATAATTCACATAGGTATATCCATCGTACGGCATGGCAACATATCTGTGATAGAAGTATTTCCCTTCATGCGACATCATGATCAGAGCTGCACCTTTACTGACAAAACCCGCCCAGTACCGCAACGTGTCCTCTTGTTTTTCGCGAGATAAAACCAATGAAATTATTTCATCATGAAAATCATACAATTTTTCACGCGCTTTTGTTTTTTTGTTCCAACGGATTAACTGATGTCGAGAAGTTGCTAGCAGCCAATCCGGATGCGTAGGTACACTTTGGACATTTTGTGTAATAAAATCATTTTTGAATACTGTTTTAAATGCCGTATCAAGTAAAACAAACTCACCACCTTGCACCGCAAGATGCCCCCACACCGTATCGAGCATTGTTATTCGAAAATTGATATCGGGTATACGCACCCATTCGGATAATAGCGGAGAGCGCGCATCTTTTTTTTCATAATACAATCCCTGAGTCGTACCCATCACCATACGCCCGCCGTACCGCAGCATCGTGGTCACAGATCCCTGAAATCCTTGGCCGTCACGACGTGTTCGTATCGGATTGTGCCAATCAAAAGATATGATACCGTTTTCGGAGCATAACCAGATGCTCCCGTCTTGGGCCTGATACGCCGATTTTATATTATTGGTCGGCAATCCGTCTGTCATATCGGCCTGTACCAGCAGAAAGCCGGACGAATCCATCAATGCAATACCATGAGATGTACTGGTCAACAAATAGTTTCCATCTTTCAGTCGAATACATGATGACGGAACAAAAGCACTAATATCAAATGAAGATTTGAAAACCTGCAAGGTTTCCGTCAGCGGATCATACACCAAGGGCTCGGATTTGGATGTAAGTAAAAGATATTGACCATTGCGCCAGGGCACGATGCTCGAAACACGCCGCTCGCCGAGCGATTCAGAATTTTTTAAAATGGAAAACTCGAGACTTTGCCGATTGAGTACATAAATGCCTTCTCCCGGAATCGGCGCCCAAATCGTATTACCGACTTTAAAAATAAGGCGGAATCCTTTTTTTCTTTTCAATAACTTCGTTTCGCCAAGATGATAGCGTATCACACCGGCAAACGAACCAAAATAAACCTCATCATCTAATATTATCGTATTCCACACCTGCGTAATACCGTTGATCGAATCACGTAGACCTGTTGATAGTGAATAAAATTGATACATGCCGACCGTATCCGCTTTCAAAAAACCCCAATCGGAATGACCGCCTACCCAAATCGTACCCGTTTCACTAACGTCAATCGAAAATGCACCTCCCGGAATATCAAGCTGCGTTTTGCGCCATCGCTGTCCGTCAAACTGCAACACATAACCCGGTCCGCCGTTGGCAAACAGCATGACGCCGTCATGCGCTTGTACGGCACGCCAAACCTGTTGAAAACCTTCATAGGCTTTGGGGGGATAATAAATAAAGTCAGGTAACCCGAAACGCGATTGGGCGCGAATCGGGTTTAGTATGATTAGACCAAAAATTAATACGGTTAATGCACTGTACCGACGAAAATAGTTCATGAAAAACAACCCATTCGGTGAATAACATATTAATGTAGGTATCCGCACGTATCATTGCTACAGATTTTGCCCTACATCATAATGTAGGAGTTATTCGAAGATAAAAAAAAACCAGCATCATTGCAGGGCTTCGAAGTTATAAAACATTTCCGGAATGTAATTAATATTTTCAAAAAAACTGACTTCACTTTACAGCTTTACTTAACCAAACATTATTAAATCGTCGCACAGACGACGCGTAGGTTTGGAAATTCCTTACTCTTGCAGATAAAGGTACGTAGGCTATCGAATGCGCTAATGGTATAAAAGGAAGGTCGTCATTAAACAGTTCGCAAGCTTTGTTATATATTACGGCACGGCTCCGCGTATCTAATGTTTTTCGTCCTTGATCAATCAAAACATGCATGGCATCACTATCATAAAAAGAAGTATTTGTTGACAAATTCCCCTCCACAACGCTCTTATCAAGTAAGGGATGAAAAAAGAAATGCGGATCCGGCGCATCACCGATCCACCCCGATATACTCATGTCATACTCACCTTTTTTTCTACGCTCAAGAAATTCTTTCCATTCGGTAACGACAATTTGCACGTCAATGCCGATTACCGAAAGATCACGCTTAATCAACTCGGCTGCAAGTTGCCCATTCGGCATATATTCACGGGGGATAGGAATAGGCCACAGAGTACACCGAAATCCATCCGGATAGCCCGAAGTTTTCATAAACTTTCGTGCCGCTATCGGATCGTATTTTGTCATAGGAATATTATTATTATATCCCAAAACTTGCGGAGGTATAGGATTTTTTGCGATCCGCCCGTTGTCACCATATACCGCGGTAATGATCTCTTCACGGTTTATCGCATGCGCTATAGCTTTGCGTACATTTTCATCTTTAAAAAAAGATCGCTTAAGATTCATTGCAAGATAAGCGATATTCATACCAAAAGATTGAACCATCTTAACCTTAGACGTATCGTACGCACGATGAATGACGTTTTTAGGCGGCGCATCAGCAATGTCAAGAGAACCGCTCAACATCATTTTCCAGCGGGTTTCGACATCCGGAATCGTTTGAAAAATAAGAGAATCAATATACGGTGGTCCCGCCCAATAAGCTTTGTTTGAGCGAAGTACAACTCTATCGGCATCCCAGTAGCTAAATCGAAATGGTCCCGTTCCAACCGGATTTTTTGAAAATTCTTGGCGGGTCAAACTCACAGACTCCGGGCTTACAACCGACATAAAATTCAGTGTCAACAATCCGAGAAACGTTGCATCCGGTTCATGCAACGTAATACGAAATGTTGAATCATCCACCGCTTCCATACTTCGTACAATACGATCCATTCCAAAATTTTTCCAATCTTCAAACACTACCGATTCGCTTGCCGAGCCTTGCTTTTGCCTCAAAAAAGAAAACAAAACCGACGATGCCGTCAACTGCGTACCATCATGAAAACGGATACCCTGCCGCAGTTGGAAGGTATAAACTTTTCCATCCGAAGACACATCCCAGGAATGAGCCAAAGCAGGTTTGATACCGACGCGGCCTGGGATTTGCTCGACAAGACCATCAAATATATTTGCGATAATGACGGATGACTCCGTTTCTCCGGATTGCGCCGGGTCGAGAGTAATGGGATGCCCGCTTTTTCCATATACTAAGGCCCCGCCGTATTCTGGTTTTTTGTCTGATTGCATTTCATTACTGGCGGATGGTCCGCACGCAGATATGCTGCATATCACTAAAACGGATAGTACAACAAGGCGAACAAGAAAAGTTGTTTTATTAACTGTAAACATGGATTCACTCCTGATTTCAGACGGTGTGTACCAATGAATACCGTCAAAAAAAGTTTTGTGTGGATGGATATAGTGCAGAACCGAAATTACTACTGCATATCAATGATAAAAAATTCGATCCTCTAGCGCACCTCCATGAAAATGTAGTATATTGCAATAATAAAGCCCTACATCTCTGCAGGGCTTTGGCCTAAAAATATGTAGGACTCTATTACTTTTTCGTATCAATATTAATCGCCGGAAGCGTTTGCAAAGATGCTTCCGAGTTAAATCGTGGAATTTCTTTTTCTAAAATCGGCTTCAATTGAGCAAGCCATCGATCCGCTTTAGCTCGAATATCTTCGTAAACCGCGTATTGCGCATCGGTAGGACGCACATCCGCCGATGCGACATCCGCCGCCAAGGCCGCCAGTTTGTTATTAAGTCGCATCGGATAATTAAGTACATCCTGGCTGCTTTTGATTTTGGTTTGTATCAATTCGTTTTCGATCGCTGAAAGCGAATCCTGAATCGGCTTGGCCGATTTTTTCATAGCCGTCGCACTCGTCGAATCTTTGATACGGTTCAGATAATCCGTTATTTGTTTTTGTACATCTCGAATCCGATTAACGGCTTCATGAACCTCGTTGAGTTTTTTATGAATTCCACTGATAAGTTCAAATTGTTTTTTTAAATCTTCCGGCGATGTGTCCACACGAGGATCTTTGAGAATTTCAAATTTCTCCGTCCATGATTGCGAACCGATATGCATGCGCACTTGATATGTACCGGGTACGACTTTGGGACCTCTGATATTACCGCCCCACATGATCGCTCCGGCCACTTCCGCGGCATCCGGATAACGCATATCCCACACAAAGCGATTCATCCCTGAATCGGCAGGAACTACATCCATTCGTTTTTCTTTTTTCTTCTCGTAGAATTCTTTTGAACTCTCGATCGTTTTGCCTTTTTTATCTTTTTTGCTGGAGTAAGCGGTTATAAGATTACCCTCGGCATTCAAAAACTCGAGTCTTACTTCTTCCTTCGGCGGTTCTTTTAAATAATAATTAATCAATACACCGTTGGGAGGATTAGTCCCTACAGGAACACCGGGTTCGCTGTATTGAAATCCGTCCATGCGGTACGCGTCTCGCGGTTTGTAAAGCAATCCCGCTTGTTTGGCCCACGCATCCGCGATCTGATGGAGCGGTGTCAGATCGTCTAAGATCCAAAATGAACGCCCGTGTGTCGCCACGACAAGATCTTTTTCCCGCGTTTGTACGGCCATATCGTGAATCGGGACCACGGGAAGATTGAGTTGCAACGATTGCCAGGATTCACCGTCGTTGAATGACACAAACATGCCCGTTTCCGTGCCGGCATACAATAAACCCGAACGGAACGGATCGGCGCGAATCACACGCGTAAATGCACCGTTCGGAATTCCCTGCGTAATACGTTTCCATGTTTTGCCGTAATCCGTAGTTTTAAAAAGATATGGTTGCAGATCGTCAAACTTGTACCGCGTCGCCGCCACATAACAAACGCCGCCATCCATATACGACGGTTCGATTATGCTGATAAGGCCTTCGGGAAAATCTTTGGGCGTCACATTGTTCCATGTCGCACCATGATCACGACTGATATGTATCAAACCGTCATCACTCCCGGCCCAAAGAACTCCTTTTTCTTTGTACGATTCCGCCAGCGAAAAAATCGTATTGTAATATTCGACACTGGTGTTGTCTTTGGTGATCGGTCCGCCGGACGATAGTTGTTTAGATTTATCGTTGCGCGTAAGGTCACCGCTGATGACCGTCCAGCTCTGGCCCTCATCCGTTGAGCGAAATACGCACTGCGCCGTTACATATAGCGTATTTTTATCGTGCGGTGAAAAAACAATCGGGTACGTCCATTGGAAACGATATTTTTGATCAGCGGCACCCGCACCGATCGGATTGTCAGGCCATACGGCAATGTTCCGTTCCTGTTTTGTGGCCGCGTCCAATCGTGTAAGGTATCCTCCGTAGCTTCCTCCGAAAGTCACCGTCGGCTTCGACGGATGGGCAACGACATAACCGCTTTCTCCTCCTGCGACGATACTCCAATCGGCGAAGTCAATGCCGTAACTCGTGGTACGACTGCTGATACGAACGGTACTATTGTCTTGTTGAGCACCGTAGATGTTATATGGAAATTGATTATCCACGGATACATGATAAAACTGCGCTGTCGGAATATCCAAATCGGTCCACGATACACCGCCGTTGTAGCTTACCGCGGCCCCGCCGTCATCAGCGATGATCATTCGTTCCGAATTACGAGGATCAATCCACAAATCGTGATGATCGCCGTGTTTGGTTTCAAAATTTTTAAACGTTCGCCCGCCATCCACGGATTTGAAAAACTGTACATTGAGCGCATATACCGATTCCGAATTGACAGGATCGGCATAAATATGCGAATAATACCATGCCCGCTGGCGCAAATTTCGTTCTTCATTGGTGCGCCGCCATGTCTGACCACCGTCATCCGATCTGAAAACACCGCCGTTATCATTTTCGATACATGCCCACACGAGTCCGTCTTTGACAGGTGAAACGGAAATACCGATTTTTCCGATCACGCCTTTAGGCAAGCCGGGATATTTTGAAATATCCGTCCACGTTTCGCCGCCGTCGGTTGATTTATACAACCCCGAACCCGAACCTCCGCTGGTCATGCTCCACGCATTGCGATGAGCTTCCCATAACGCCGCATATACGATGCGTGGATTGCGCGGATCAAGCGCCACTTCGACCGCGCCGGTTTTATCGTCTTTGTATAAAGTTTGTTTCCACGTTTTTCCGCCGTCGGTTGTTTTATAAATTCCGCGCTCTTTATTGATACCAAAAATATGTCCCATTGCGGCGACTAAAACGAAGTCGGGATTCTGCGGATGTATCGCAATGCCGCCGATAAACTGCGTTTCTTTCAAACCGGTATGCGACCAGGTTTTGCCGGCATCAAGCGATTTGTAAATACCGTCGCCCGGCGTAATATTACCGCGAATGCACGTTTCGCCCATCCCGGCATAGATCACATTAGGATCCGATTCTGCTACGCTTAACGCACCGACCGCGCCGGTTTTAAAAAATCCGTCCGATACATTGAGCCACGTAATACCGCCGTCTGTCGTTTTCCATACACCGCCGCCCGTTGCGCCAAAATAAAAGGTCAACGGATCGCGCGCGTCACCGGCAACCGCGACGGAACGGCCTCCGCGAAACGGACCGATTTGGCGCCATTCCATAGATTTGTACAACCCGGGTTCCATGCCGCTTGGCACGTCCGTTTTTTTCTGTGTGAAAAGAAACCCCGGCATCAGGATCATTAGCATACCGACAAAACACACATGTTTCCGATTCATAGATTCCTCACTATGCGTTGGGTTATTACTTACTCATATCGAATGATTGATTTGACGTTTCCGCGTTTAACCAAGCAGTCATCAGGTTTCTTGTCTTTACAAAATAAAAAAGCAAGAAAACCTACAGCATGATCGCAGCTATTTCCTTAAATACTTTTGCCGCTACCATATCTGTCATGCCATGGGAATCCATTTCCGGGTTGTATTCGACAATGTCGGCGCCGATGATATCGGCATTAAGTGATTGGATGATACTTAACACTTCCCGCGTGGAAAGCCCTCCGGGTTCGCGATGAGATATACCCGGAGCAAAAGCAGGATCAAGGCAATCCATATCAAAACTAATATAAAGAGGAGAATCCCATCGTACATCAAAAATATCACGCCAGCGTTGCATCGTAAGAACCTCCACACCAAAACGCTGTGCTTGCGCACGTTGATGTCCATTGATGGTGCGAATTCCAACCTGCACCAGACGCTTCGCCAAACCCGACTCCATGATTCGTGCAAAGGGACTGGCGTGCGAATGCGGGTTGCCCTCGAAGTCCTCATACAAATCAGGATGTGCATCAAAGTGAAGAATGCTGAGATTACGATGCGTTTTCGCTGCCGCTTTGACCAGCGGAAAAGTCACGGAATGATCGCCGCCAAAGGCAATGACCTTCAAACCGGATTCATAAAGTTGACCGGCTGCACGTTCCGTCTCCGCAAGCAATTGCGACGGCTCCGGCGTTATATCTCCCATATCCGTAAAAATGCCTTCGGCACCAAGATTCATTTCATTTTCACTCCAAAGATTGGAGGAATCGCAAAAGAATGCGTTGCGGATCCGCTGCGGAGCGCCCGCTGCGCCACGTTGGTAGGATGAGTTTTGATCAAATGCCACGCCTAATAAACCGATGCGTCCGGCTGACGGAAATACGGGAAAAGCGTTCATATTGGCCTCGTGACTTCACAGGAATGTTTTATAAATTTTTTTAGTGTACGGAGCACCCATACGCACGCGTAAAGTTAAACGCGTACAATGATGTGTGTTTTATTTTTCATAGTTGGTTTTTTTCCCTTCAAAGCGTATCATACACCCATGTGCCGATTAGTTTTATACAAAGGCCCGGCAATATCGCTAGGTCACCTGCTTCACACACCGAAGCATTCAATCATCAAACAAAGTTATGAAGCGCGGGAGATGCTGCGCGGAACAACCAACGAAGACGGATTCGGACTGGCGTGGTATGCGCCGCATTGGTCCGACGAACCCGCCGTTTATCGCAGTATCCAACCGATCAGCAATGATGTCAACATGCATACGATGGCCGGCAAAATAAGTTCGGACATCATTTTGGCGCATGTACGCGGCGCTTCCGAAGGTATGCCCGTCGCGATCACCAATACGCATCCTTTTGGTTGGCAACGTTATGCTTTTATGCACAACGGCGCCGTGGATGAATTTCGCTCACGGTTTTTTCCGGAATTATTCAACGATATTCATCCTTCGCTTTGGCCGCACATCAAAGGCAATACCGATTCCGAACATGTTTTCGGATTATGGTTAAGTTACCTTGGTTTAGATAAGAATGCGTCGTTGCATGAACAAGTATCGGCGCTTCGTCGCACATTTCAGCGATTGGAAACCATCGCACAAACACAAAACTTAGACATCGTATTGAATATCGGAATTTCCGACGGACAGAACATCATTGCCGCACGGTTTCATTACGGAAGCCGCAAAGCTACATTGTATTACAATGACCATCTCACGTTATTTCCCGA
The DNA here is from genome assembly GCA_013360215.1 of bacterium. Lineage (NCBI taxonomy): Bacteria > bacterium. The sequence continues at coordinate 9,649 of JABWCP010000034.1, forward strand.
TGCTGTGATGATCGCATCCGAGGCGCAAACCGATGATGCAGGATGGAAACCCGTACCCGAACGCAGTATCCTCACAATTACTTCAAATAACATCCTTCACATTGAAGCATTTTAAAAGCTTCACTCCAATTTAAACCTGTAATACAATGCCTGGCCAAATGTACGTTGGTTAGGCGCGATATTTTTCGAAGCCTTCTATTTTTTGCTTAAGGCCTGTGTCACATGTAATAATTCATGGACTGCGGCTTGCAGCATTTCGATCTGTTTAGGATCGATGAGTTTCCCTTGTTCATCAAACGCTTTGGCGGCCGACGGAATACCTACCTGACGCGGAATAACGAACGCGTTAAAAAATACGAGCATCTGCCGCATGGCAATAAATAAACGTACACACCCGAACGGCCCTTGTGTCGCACCGGTGAGCATGACGGGTTTATCATGCAACGGACGCTCTTTGCTTCGCGAAACCCAATCCACAGCGTTTTTCAAACCGCCCGGTATGTTATAGTTATATTCCGGTGAAACAAAAATAACCGCATCGGCACGTTTTACACGTTCGGCAAGGCGTTGCGTTTCCGGAGGCGTTTTATCACCGTCCAGATCACCGTCAAATACCGGAAGCACGGTTTCTTTCAAATCCACCACATCCGTTGTGTGCCCTTCAAGCATCGGCAAAACATTATTCAATAGTTTTCGGTTGAACGAATCTTTGCGGAGACTGCCGAGAAAAAGTACAATATGCATAACGATGCGCTCCTTGTCTTTATGTTTTGTTAACGAAATTTTCCGAGTGATTCGCTCAGGATATAAAAAACGGGTCCGTGACAGAAATATTCCGCACACTGACCCGTTCGATTTAACAAAGAAATTATTGCGGTTTGGCCGGCTGTTTTTTATTTGCCTCTCCGGCCGTGATCATCGCATCGCGAATCTGATCAGCTATCGCATTGAGTCCGCCCGGGGAATGGGGCATCAGAATTGTATTGGTATGTGAATGTTCACCCAGATTTTGCAACGTATCAAAATACTGCGTCATCAAAACAAGCATCATTACGTCTTTGGCGGAAGAACCTTCGACCGCCTGCTGAAATTGTTCGACGGAATCGCGCAATCCTTCGATGATGGCTTTACGTTGATCGGCGATACCTTTCCCCTGAAGTGCTTTACTCTGCGCTTCGGCCTCGGCCGCTTTGACCTTGAGAATACGATCGGCTTCGCCTTTTTCGGCCGCGGCCATACGCATACGCGTTGCCGCATTGATTTCATTCATCGCTTCTTTCACTTTGGCATCGGGATCAATGTCGGTGACCAGCGCTTTGAGTACGGCATATCCGAAATCTTCCATCGTATCGCTAAGCTCATGACGCACGGCATCCGCGATCTCGTCTTTTTTCTCAAACAAATCATCCAGTTTGAGCTTGGGCACACGCGCACGCACAAGATCAAATACGAACGAAGTTACTTGCTGATGCACATTGGATAACTTGTAATAGGCTTCGTACACTTTTTCCGGTATCACAAAAAACTGAACGGATACTTTGAGATGTACGAATACGTCATCCTGTGTTTTGGTTTCCACAACGACGTCGAGTTGCTGCACGCGCATATTGACCCGTGCGGCGATACGATCCACCATCGGAATTTTAAAACGTAAACCCGACTCGGCCATCCGTGTAAATTTTCCGAAACGCTCGATCACGGCAACGGTTTGTTGCTTGACCACAAAAAAAGCGCTCATGATAATCAGAAACAGGATAAACCCTGCAAACGCCAAACACATCATTTCAAAGCCCATATTTGAATCTCCGTTTTAATGGATACGTTACGTGATATTTTGTTATATGATTAAATTCCTCAATGGTATCATTTTAAAAAAAAGAATGGACATTGGCTAATGAATTCGCGTATTTTCGCGCCAATGAAATAAATCCATACTGAACGCATTCATCGCCCCATGCTTGCTGAACTGGCTACCGAAATCATTCCCCGCTCCAATACTTTATCTATACAGCGAGTACTTCCGCATGTATTGTGCCCCGAGTGCCGATCCGCATCATTCAAAATGTATGCTGACGGATCTACGGAATTATCGGTGCTGACGCACGGCGTGATCGTTTGCCAATCCTGCCATCATTGTATTCGTTTTGAAGACGGTATCCTCGAAGTGCTCAAAGAAAAACCGGATCATCTTTCGCCCGCACAACATAGTAATTTTTTTCTCCCGGTGGCCGCCGGTTATCAAAAATGCTGGCGTACGTGGTGTATGCACATGATGTGCGGTACGTCGTTCCCCAACGAAAAAGAAGCCACGCTTCTGATCTCATCGCTCCAACTTTCGTCGTTACCTTCGTCGGGCATAATCCTGGATCTCGGCACCAGCCATGGTTTCTACGCGGTTGCGATCGCTCAAGCGCTCGAACGCATGCAAAGTGATGCCCTTGTACTGGCGATAGATATTTCCAAACCCATGTTGCAGCGTGCTGTTCAGAGAGCCGAAGAGGCCGGCGTTTTACATCGCATAATTTTTATTTTAGGTGATGCCGAAGCGTTACCTTTGGCGGATTCGACGGTTTGTCGCGTAGTAAGCGGCGGTTCGCTCAATGAATTTACCCGGCCCGATGTCGCCATGAGCGAAGCCGCGCGAACAACACAAACCGATGCACTTTTTTTTAATATGTTCCTTCATCGCACATCATGGACGGCGCCGCTTTTATCCTTGATCGCCACACTTTCCGGTTTGCATTTTCATACGGCCGGCACGTACAATGCCCTTTTCGAAAAAACCGGATGGCGTATGGATTTGGCAGAGACGCACGGCATTGTAACTTTTGCACGTCTGAAAAAATAGAATCGTTTTTTGATTTCGGTTTTTATTGAACACCACATCATTGTATTTTAGTTTGTGTTATGCGAGAACAAACCCATCCTATCCAAAGTATCGAAGAAGAACTGGCGGAAGCGGAGTTATCGCTCCATAGTGGTAATGACGGACGCGCGCGGGTACAATCACGCCGGGCCGTAGGATTGGCTGTCACGGCATGGCATGCCTCCCGCGGCGAATTCTCAAGACGTCCTGCGATCGAGCATTTGCGCCATATCGCGCAGGACGCAGCGCTGCCGACGCCCGTACAAAAAGCCGCCGCACGTCTGATCAAAAACGTCAACGATCGCTTATCCGCTGATTATACGTTACACCCGGTACGCGACGCACGCATTATCATCACTTATTTTTTACAACGTCTAACCCCTTAACCCATCGCCTATGTTTTCAACCATATTCATCATCATCGCCGGTACCGCCATCACCATTGCCGGTATCACCGCGTATAACAAAATCAAAGGCCTGATTCTCAGAAAACCCAAAGGCTTCCATCTTAACCTCGTCGAGTTTTTCCTCGTGCCGGTCGTGGCGCTTCTGATCGTTTTCGAGATATGGTCGCGCATCGTGGGTACCCAGGAAGTGCACGCTCTGGAAATGAGCGGCAACATGCTCTGGGCGCTCGAACACGTCTCACGCGGCACCGGTAATTGGGGCGAACGTTTTTCTCTGCGCAATGTATTTGGTATCCGCGTCAGCGACGGCACGTACCTTTATAAAAAATCCATGGAAGGCAATTTTCAACGTATCGCTCAAAAAGAAAATATCGCCTGGTGCTGGGATGATGAAACGATCGTCGGTGTCGAATCTTCGACCGGCGATGTGAAATACACGATTGATCCCGATCGGTTTGAATCGTTACCGGCGTTTCGCGATGGGGTGGCCGGTTTTGATATGAAAGCCGATGGTATCATACGTGCCACTAATAAATCCGGTCAGACGATAAACATTGACCCGCTCCATTTTACGGAAATCGCTGCACCGCCGGATACAATAGCATCCGAACCCATTACGGCTTCGTCGGATTCTTTCAAGTTTGCTATGTCCGATACGACGAATGCGCAATTGGTCAACGCGGCCGGCCAAATTATTTCTAAAGACATTTTAACGCACGGGCGGATTTTGCAAGTGGATCCCGTTCAAAAAATCATCATCACCCGGCATTATGAGAATAACGATCCGCAGGATTTTATCATATCCGCGTACCTTTTTAACGGGACATTGCGCTGGCAGGTACGCTATGATCAACTCGGTGTTCGGCGTTTTTTCCTCAAAAAGAGCTTATTGGCGCACAGCCTGATCGCCGATGAACGGTTTATATTTTCAGCCGGCAACTTTGTCGTCGCATTGGATATTGCAACCGGCAGGCTTTTATGGAAAACGGCGTTATAAGAATACCCTTCTTTAAAGAAACTATGTTCGCAGATCGGATCGATTATTTTATAATCGCGTTTTAAAAATTTATTGTCTTTCAAATATTCTGTGATATATTACACGTATATTACAAATGGAGATAAAACATGCATTCCACATGGCAAGGAATATTTCCTGCAACGACAACTAAATTTAAACCCGACTTCAGCGTAGATTATGCGGCGATCGAAAAGCATACGACGTGGATGCTGGAAGCCGGAATTCACGGCCTCGTTGTTCTGGGTTCTCTTGGAGAAAACCTCACCCTCACCGAAGACGAAAAACTCGCCATACTCAAAACGGCATGCAACGTTTGCGCCGGAAAAATCCCGGTCATTGCAACCGTGATGGAAACTTCCACGGCCAAGGCTTGTGCTTTTGCAGAAAAAGCTGCACGCGCCGGAGCACAGGGATTCATGGTATTGCCCGGCGTTCCGTATCCGTCCGATGCCCGCGAAACGATCGCACATTACCGCACGATCGCCAAAGCAACCGACATCCCGATCATGATCTACAATAATCCGGTGGCTTATAAAGTAGACATTACACCGGAAATGTTTGCGGAAATGGCGGACGAACCCCATTTTGTAGCGATCAAAGAATCGTCCGATAATATTAGACGCGTGACGGATATCTATAATCGCGTAGGAAACCGTTATCGGATTTTTTGCGGCGTGGATGATTTGGCTATGGAAGCGCTCACTCTTGGCGCGGACGGATGGTTGGCCGGGTTGGTAGTAGCTTTCCCGCATGAAACGGTAGCAATCTACAATCTCGTGCGCGAAGGTAAAATGCAACAAGCGCTCGAAATCTACCGATGGTTCATGCCGCTGCTGCATCTGGACGTAAACACCAAATTTGTCCAAAACATCAAACTGACGGAACAATTGGTCGGTGTCGGTTCGGAGATCGTTCGTGCACCACGATTGCCTTTGATCGGAGATGAGCGTGCGCGCGTCGAACATATCGTCCGGGAAGCTTTAGCCAAGCGTCCGAAGCTCTGACAAAAAATCTGATTTACTATATCCGATCCGGGATGTACATTGATCGGCACTTCTTTGGTTACACATTCTGTAGTTCTCATCTAAACAAATATTACACATGACCACCGATATCAAACGTTTGTATATCAACGGTTCATGGATTGACGGTGGCGATACGTTTGCCAATATCAATCCGTCCGATACGTCCGACCTGATCGCTCATTATGCCGTCGCCACGGCCGATCATGTACATGATGCCGTCGCATCCGCCAAACAAGCTTTCCCCGCATGGTCGCTTTCCACTCCGCAACAACGGTTTAATATTCTCGACGCCGTTGGTGGTGAAATTTTAGCACGGCAAGATGAACTAGGCCGTTTGCTGTCGCGAGAAGAAGGAAAAACATTGCCCGAAGGAATCGGCGAAGTGGTACGCGCCGCGATGATATTCAAATTTTTTGCCGGAGAAGCTCTGCGTGCAGGTGGCGAACGCATGGCCTCCGTACGACCGGGGGTTATGGTAGATATGATGCGCGAACCGCTCGGTGTCGTCGGACTCATCACGCCATGGAATTTTCCGATCGCAATACCGGCGTGGAAAATAGCCCCGGCATTAGCATTCGGTAACTGCGTCGTTTTTAAACCGGCTGAATTAGTCCCCGGTTGTGCATGGGCTTTGACCGAAATTTTACACAAAGCTGGAATTCCCGCCGGTGTGTTTAACTTACTCATGGGCAAAGGATCTGTCATCGGTCGTACGATCGTTGAGCATCCCGATGTAAATGCCATTAGCTTTACCGGCTCCGTCGGTGTCGGACGACAGGTTGCGGCACAGTGTGCGGCACGTTTGGCCAAAGTACAACTGGAAATGGGAGGGAAAAATCCTCTCGTAATCTTAGATGATGCCGATCTGTCCGTCGCCGTCAACGCCGCCGTACAAGGTGCCTATTATTCCACAGGCCAGCGATGCACGGCGTCAAGCCGCCTTATCGTGACCGAAGGTATTCATGATGCATTTGTGAAAGCTCTGACGGACAAACTTCAAACCCTGCGCATAGATGATGCATTGGCGCAAGGCACGGATATCGGCCCGGTCGTTGATCTGACACAGATGAATAAAGACCTCGAATACATTACTATCGGCGCACAAGAGAATGCACATCTTGCGTTTGGCGGTGTCGCACTCGAACGCAGCAAAAAAGGTTTTTACCTGCAACCCGCGCTGTTTACAGAGACTACCTCTGCCATGCGAATCAACCGCGAAGAAATTTTCGGCCCGGTCGCGTCAGTGATACGCGTTAAAAATTATGATGAAGCCTTAGCTATGGCCAACGATACCCCGTTCGGTCTGACGTCGGGTATCTGCACGACTTCGCTTAAATTCGCAGAACACTTCAAGCGGCACGCGCAGGCCGGCATGGTGATGATCAATCTGCCCACTGCCGGAGTGGATTATCATGTACCCTTCGGAGGACGCAAAGGCTCCAGCTATGGGGCGCGTGAACAAGGCACGTATGCACGCGAATTTTATACAACAGTAAAAACGGCATATACCTTTGCGGGGTAACTATGAAAGTCAGTCTCACCGATCAGGCCTACGATAAAATCGAAGAGATGCTCGTCACGTTAAAATTCAAACCCGGAACGATCATATCCGAACCTGAAATCATCGAACGGATCGGCATGGGGCGCACTCCGGTCCGCGAGGCTTTATTGCGATTGGGCAAGGAACACATGATCAAAGCCATTCCGCGCAAAGGCATTTATATCAACGAAATCCACATCACCGATCACATCGCGTTGATGGAAACGCGTCGGGCACTGGAACGCATTATTGCTATGCGTTCGGCCAATCGCGCTACGGCGGAACAGAAAAAAGAACTGACCCGCCTCTCGCAACGTATTGTGGATGCCGCGAAAAAAAATGATATCGAAACGTTCATTCATGCCGACCATGCGTTTGACCTTATCATCAGTGAAGCCTGTCGCAATCCGTATGCCTCCGAAGCCTGTGCTTCGCTTCGCGCGCATTGCCGACGCTTCTGGTATCGTTTTCATCATGATCAGGATTTGGTAACTTCCGCTAAACTGCACGCTGAGGTTATGAGTGCTATCGTCGCAGGTAATGAAGTGCGCGCGGGTACCGCCTCCGACAAACTGATGGATTATCTGGATCAGATGACGCGCGTTGCGATGAATAAAGGATAAGAATTAGAATTTAGAATTTAGAATTTAGAATTTAGAATTTAGAATTTAGAATTTAGAATTTAGAATTTAGAATTTAGGTCATTATGTCACGACATACATTTTCATGCATTGATGCACATACCTGCGGCAATCCGGTACGCGTTGTTACCAGCGGCGGTCCGGCACTCTTAGGCGCTAATATGAGTGAACGCCGTCAGCACTTTCTTCGCGAATTCGACTGGATACGTAAAGCGCTTATGTTCGAACCGCGTGGTCACGATATGATGTCAGGCAGCATTTTTTATCCTCCGATTGATCCGGCCAATGATGTTGCGATATTATTTATCGAAACGAGCGGCTGCCTGCCGATGTGCGGTCATGGCACGATCGGCACAGTCACTGTGCTCATCGAGCAACGTTTGATCACGCCGCGCACACCCGGCATCCTCCGCTTGGAAGTTCCCGCCGGTATCGTCGAGGCACATTATACAATCCAACATAATAAAGTGACCAGTGTTCGCATCGTCAATATCCCCTCGTTCCTCCATTCGCAAAATCTTACCGTCGAATGCCCCGATCTCGGCGAAATCACACTGGATGTCGCATACGGTGGTAATTTTTATGCGATCGTGGATCCGCAAAAAAACTTTAAAGGTCTTGAGACGATTTCTGCCGGTGATGTTTTACGATGGAGTCCGATCGTTCGCCAGCGTATCAACGAAAAATATACTTTCACCCATCCCGAAAATCCCACGATTTGCGGCTGTTCCCATTTACAATGGACGGGCGCTCCGACACAAAACGAAGCCCACGCCCGCAATGCCGTATTCTACGGTGATAAAGCAATTGACCGCTCGCCCTGCGGCACAGGCACTTCCGCGCGCATGGCCCAGTGGGCGGCCAAAGGAAAACTCAAAACCGGCGATACGTTTGTACATGAAAGTATCATCGGAAGTATGTTTCGCGGGCGCGTGGAACGCACAACGCATGTCGGTGATTACGATGCCATCGTTCCAAGCATCGAAGGATGGGCTTACGTCACAGGTTACAATACGATTTTTATAGATACGGATGATCCCTACGCATACGGTTTTCAAGTTATGTAACGGGATACGGTAAACATATAGAAAAAATTTAATTCGGATACGCAAATGAGTTCAAAAAAAACAGATGTCGCCATCATCGGCGGAGGTGTGATCGGATTATGTACAGCGTATTACCTCAATAAAGCCGGCATCTCGGTTACGATCATCGAAAAAAAACAGCCCGGCTTTGGTTCGTCTTTCGGCAACGCCGGTCTCATCAGTCCTAGTCATTTCGTTCCTCTGGCGGCGCCGGGTATGGTTGCCAAAGGTCTCAAATGGATGTTTGATGCAGAAAGTCCATTCTATATTCATCCGCGCCCGGACATTGATCTTATCACATGGCTGTGGAAGTTTATGCGCGCGAGTACCGATAAGCGCATGCGCCCGGCTATGCCGGTATTACGCGATATGACATTAGCCAGTCAGCAGCTTTTTCATACCATTGCCAATGAAGAGCGTTTTGATTTTGCTCTGGAACAAAAAGGCCTCATTCTTTTGCATGATACCGCCGAAGGTGAAAAAGCGCATCATCACGAAGTAGCTTTAGCCAATGAAGTCGGCGTTACGGCACGTATGATCTCGCGGGAGGAGATTCACCAAATGCAACCCGGCGTAAAAGTGCGCGCCACGGGCGGCGTATTTTTTCCCCAAGACGGGCATCTCATCCCCGATCAGTTTAACGCCAAGCTCACGTCGTTATTGCAAACACGCGGTGTGCAGTTTATGAACGAAACCGATGTATTTGGCTTTGTCCCCAACGGCAAAGCGGCGGGACATCTGCGCACCAGCGAGGGTGACATCCATGCGAATCAGTATGTCGTGGCGGCCGGCGCATGGACGTCCGATCTGCTCTACGAAATCGGTATTGCACTCCCGGTGCAAGCCGGTAAAGGCTATAGCGTGACCGTTAAGCGCGACAAGAATAATCTTACGATTCCGATCATTTGTACCGAAGCGCGTGTAGCCATTACCCCAATGGGCGATACGATTCGTTACGCCGGTACGCTGGAGTTGAGTGGTAACGATCTGACCATCAATCCGCGTCGCGTGAAAGCGATACTCCGGGCCGCAGACCGCTATCTTGAAAATTTTGATGCACAATCGTCGGATATACAAACAGCCTGGGCCGGCCTTCGCCCGTGTTCACCGGACGGATTGCCTTTCATCGGCCGATTTAAGCGCACTCCCAACGTAATCGCCGCGACCGGCCATGCGATGCTCGGTATTACTCTAGGACCGATTACCGGGAAACTGGTCTCTGAAATTGTTACCAATGCACCCCAAACCATTGTATCACCGTTATTGGATGCAGACCGCTATGCCTGAAAAAAAATCGGTATTTGAAAAACGCCTGCGCGCTATGCAGCGTTGGGAAGCGCCCGCATCGTGGCGGCGTATCGAAACGATCGAAGCGCATACCGGCGGTGAACCGCTCCGCATCATCATATCAGGATTACCGCCGATCAAAGGCCAAACCATTCTTCAGAAACGGGCGTACCTCAAGACGCATCTTGATCATCTCCGTACGGCGCTGATGTGGGAACCGCGCGGCCATGCCGATATGTACGGTTGTATCATCACTCCGCCGGTGGAAAAAAATTCCGATTTCGGTGTGATTTTTTTGCATAACGAAGGTTATTCCACCATGTGCGGCCACGGCATCATCGCTGTTACCAAAGCGGCCGTAGAAACCGGACTTATTCATGCACGCGGTACGAAAGTCACACTGCGCATTGATTCGCCCGCAGGACTGATCACTTCCATAGCCCAAATCCGGCGCGGCAAAGTGCAATCCGTTCGTTTTCTCAATGTTCCATCGTTTGTACAAACTTTGGATGCCGTCGTCGACATACCGGGATTGGGACGCATACGTTATGATCTTGCGTACGGCGGTGCATTTTACGCTTTTGTGCACGCCGAAGATGCCGGTGTAACGATGGATGCGGCAGGATATCGCGGCCTTATCGAACGCGGCATGATGATCAAACGCGCTGTTATGCGGAGCGTAGCCATGCAACACCCATTCGAATCGGAGCTCAATTTTTTATACGGTACGATTTTCACCGGCCCGGGACATACGACCGGCGCAGATTCCCGCAATGTCTGTATTTTTGCCGACGGCGAAGTGGATCGAAGCCCGACAGGAACGGGAGTCAGCGCGCGAATGGCTATTCACCATGCGCGCGGTGCGCTTCGCACCGGTGAACCGATGGCCATCGAAAGCATTACAGGCAGTCGCTTTGTGTGCCGCGTTCATGCGACGACGACGTATGGTAACTACCCGGCGGTGATCCCCGCTATCGAAGGCACGGCGCATCTCTGCGGAAAAAGCTCCTGGATTATAGATCCTGCCGATTCGCTGCAGGACGGTTTTTTCTTCCGTTAAAATCCATGCGATTTATTCCAAGCGACACACTGCGTGAGTTGATCACTATGCCTGAAGCGATAACGGCAATGCAATCGGCATTTTCTGCATTATCCGATGGGTCGGCTGTTGTGCCGCTTCGAACGACCCTTGACTTTCCCGGTTCCGACGCCCGTGCGCTGATCATGCCGGCTTATCATTCATCATCTCGGTACTTCACGACCAAAATAGTGACGGTATGTCCGACCAATGCCGCGCGCCATCTTCCGCTCATCCACGGTACACTGATCGTTACGGACGGATCCACAGGAAAAACACTGGCACTGATGGATGCAGAGTGGATTACGGCTTTGCGGACTGGTGCGGCTTCCGGACTGGCCACGGAATGGATGGCTCTTCCCGATGCGCATACATTAGGAGTTTTCGGGACAGGTGCGCAGGCCTACGAACAGGTGCGTGGCGTCATGAGTGTACGGAAATTAACACGGATTATTATATTTGGCCGCGATCCCCAAAAAACAACTACGTTTTGTAAAACTGTTTCAAATCAATTTGCAATTCCTTGTTTTCCCGCTCAAGCGCCGCAAGAGGTTTCCCAATGTGATATCCTCTGCTGCGCAACCAATGCGCATAACCCGGTTTTTGAAGATAAGTATCTCACGCACGGTACGCACATCAATGGTATCGGCGCATTCAAACCCGCAATGCGTGAAATACCATCAGCGACTATAGCACGCGCTCGCATTATCGTAGATCAACGCGCATCCGCATGGCGTGAAGCCGGCGACTTGATCCTCGCTCAAAAAGATGGAGTAGTCGCTGAAGATTGCATTGCCGGCGAAATCGGCGAAGTCGTCACGCATAAAACTTCCGGACGTATATCCCGAGAACAAATCACCATCTTCAAGTCCGTAGGTAATGCGATTCAGGATAATGTAATTGCATCCATGGCTTATGAACGTGCCCTCAAAGCGGGAATAGGAACGGAGATTTGAACCTACGATTAGTATTAGAAAACAACTTGTTCATATTCGAAATATATATTTGTTTTGACGTGCCGTAGACCATGACCTCATAATTTCCACATGTAACCAACGCTGATGCTAAAAACATGACCTGTATGACCTATACTTAATGGGTTATTCACGTACGAATAGACCAATTCGGCGAAACCTTTATTCTTATTTATATTTTCGCTCTAGCCTATATGAAAAGACGGGAAGTTATTAGGATTAGAACCTTTCCCACCTTCACCATAATCATGATCTATATTAAATAAGTTATATTTAATTATTCCATACATAACACTTGTTTGTGAGCTGCGCTTCGAGATAATTAATCCGGGGGAAATACCCGAGGCAAGTTTATCCGTTCGTTCAGAATAAAATAAAAAATAATTAGTATAGTTCAGCAAAAGAGACATTTGCATTTTCGAATTATCAGGAGTAACTCTATATTTTAACATTCCTCTTAAGCCAAAATCACAACTTTTTATATTCGCACCCAACACAACTTTAGAGAGTAACACCGGTGCGGCATACCCACTCCACAAACTTGCCCCTACATTTAGGCGGTCACTTATACCATACGATAACCTAGGTTCAAGTATTGCGGGTGTAATCGCTTTTACAAAATGATCTCTTGGTTTTTTTGACCATTCTTCTGGACCACCTGAAGCGCTAGTCAGTACACTGAATTTCCCACGATTTAATGTTTCCGCATCTTGGTGTTCAATTATACTTATACCGCCACAACTAATTTGAGGTAAGGAAAAAATAATTATACAGCATTTAACAATTTTATTCATCGTTGCCCCATTTTAATAGAATATAACCGCATGGTACATAACGGATCGCGACAATCTGCGATGGTGCGGTATAAGGTTTCGAAAATTTCAAACCACTCGTGTCTCGCGCCACGCTGTATGTGAAGTGCGAACTCGATTTATTATTTGACATTATTAAGATTACCCTTAAAATCCCATTTTAAATATTGTACGAGCCCTGAATGAACAGATGGACCGCGAATTATTCGTTGGACTTATCAGTTTTTAATAATTTTGTCCTTACGAAAATCTTGTAAGATGCTTTTCTGAAGAAAAACCCGTCACCTTTAGTGAATACACCATCGGAATAAATGGACATTTAATGCTCCATATTCTATTTTGATAGTTTTGATTGCATATTTGGCTTCCCATATCACTGCATCACTTTTAATCGGTTGCAACATAAATAAAAAAAACTTCTTGTTTCTCTACCGCTAGAAGTGATACTTATGAAGTAGCGCCGGTATATTTATCTGTATACGTTCTAATTCCAATGTTTTCAATTGCAGTATTATCAGATTTTGTATGGTAATAGTCAGCAGTTTCCATACTTAAAATTAGATCTGCACAAACTCGTGTACAATTTCCTCAACTGTTTGACTGATTAATAATCTATTTCCTTCTATAATCTTTAATTCAATTTGGTAGGTATTTAGCATTTCTTCTAATTTTTTTAAACGCACCATGAAATTCCCTATTTATAAACTCTATCTACATGTTTACGGGTACTTTTTTATCAGGTAGATCCCACAATTTCTTTAATTAAGATTTAAAATTACCTCGCGCACAGGAAATAACTAAAAATAGAAATGTAAAAAAAATATTTTTCAAAAGACTTTCAATTTTTAAACGTTCTGTGACGTTTGCATAACTTTTCATAGTATTAGATGCGCCATTGTTCGAGGTATCTTTATCTTTAAACTTTCTACTCTTGGTACTCGCATCTATCTGAACCGAGATATGTCATCAAATATCGCAGTCTGGGGAAACAAATATAGAGCATTTCGATTTCATTGCCGTTATCATGGGGTTATGATCGGCGTATCCGCACTGAATAAAAGTCCAATAGAAATTGACCCTGACCATAAATTTTTTAATTGATTTGCCGAAACTGAGAAAACAAGAGAAGCCTTGGAAGTCAGTTGTTTAGCGCTTGAAATACCCAAAAAAACACCAGTTTGTGGTTTAGCGCTACGTTCTCCACTCAAAATCATCACAACCCCATATCCAAGTTCCGGCGCCAAACGAAAATCATTTCCTTCAGTAATATCTACGGACATACCACCGCTAAAGTTAATTGATTGAGGCATAGCAAATTTTGCACGTTTCCATTTCAAAAAAGCAAAGTCAACAAAAGGATGTAGGCGCCCTGAGGCAGAATACATTTCAATTTCTGGGGAAAAATAACTAACTTCTTTTTCATCAGATTTCAATGTTCCACCGACAATGCTGAATTCGATACCTTCTTTGAAGCTAATCGATAAATATCCTGCTTTTGACGAGGAATTTTTACTTCCATACGCATGAACACCGCCCATACTCATGACAGAACCATCACAATGCGAAACTAGCCGCCTTTGAGCGCTAGAAGGGGTGATTAAGAACTGAAGCAGAGCCGTTAAAAACAATAGTTTTTTCATATTCAACATTCCAAAGGTTACTAAAATGAGGCATCACTCAAAACATCATGCTACAAATGTTGTACCAGTAAACAAGTAAATCCAATCGTCTAATTCTACTTGCTCAACGCGCCACAATGTATTCGAACTGTAAACTCAAATTATTATTTAAAAAACAATCACTTGAAAAATCTTATTTTCTGTGTTCCGCAATCAGTGAGCAAACATCTGTGGTTATGCTATTCAATGCTGCTTTGATTTAGTATCCAAACAATAATCCACATTCAACTGCCTCAACAAATCTGTTTTTATGATTCCTTAATGATATCAATATTTTATGTTTTTTTATCATTAACATTGACTTTTTCTATCTTTCCATAATTCCAAGCCCAAAAGTACTCCCAATATTGGCATTTGATTACCATTAAACGTATATAACTGTAGCGGCATGCTGCAAGTAACTATTATTTGTTAAAACTTTAACCATTCCTTGTAAAAACCTTACTTTCAATACTTCACGAGGAGCATGCGAACAGATGGGTGCGGGTTAGAGACATTACAGATTTATTTATTCATCTCATTTTTTTGCAGCTGTTGCAATATTCAATCCTGGGGCTAAATTAGCACCTATCACAGCTCGTTGCGGCCAATGATTTGGATCTGAACCAATTCATTGTTTTCATAGATTATAAAAAACGCCACGGCTTTCTATACGACTCAATATAATTTGTAATGATAGAATATGAGTTTTGTGCGAACCGGTCTCTTCCAATGGCTTTTCAAGTTGATATAAACACGCCTCAACTTCTTTGTCAAAATCTGGAATTTTAGCTACTGTCGATACAACCCATATAATATTGTCATGCGAAACCATTCGCGAGCGACCAGGCACACTTGCGTTCCATCTTTTAATTTTATTTTCCATTCAATCCTGTCGACAGCAATATATTACTCTATCAATTTAATCAGCTTTTGTTAATTAGTATTGAAGCTAAAAGTCTTCGGTATCCACGGTTCTGTAGCGGAGGTATTTAAAAACTTCAAATCTCTCGCGCCTCACGCCACAGTATCGGCACAATGCGGGTTACAATTATTTGCTAAAATTCTAATCAGTATCTATAAAAATCTTATTATCCATATTCTACGAGCATCGTGCGAACGGATCACTAGAAGATTAGACGCACATCAATTTATTTCAATTTCAATCTCAAACCAATTCCTAGTGCAACATGGTTATATTTTATGTTCATCTTCTCATCCTCAAACTTCCATCGCGCTTTATGCCGTTGATAACCAATATCAAAATTTAAAAAAAAGAAGTTTAAACCCGTAGAAATCCCAAAATATGAACCATCTTTGATCGTTCCTCCCCCTTCATAAGAAACATTATTAGATATTAATGAAACCCCATATTGAAAGCCAAAATACACGTGGTTCATGTGGTCCGATAACTTAATTTGCAGGGCACCATAAAATGGTCTTACGCTAAATTTTCCTCCCCATCTTTTAGTCGCCATTGTGGTACTTTTGCTCATACCGCCACCTATAATAAAATATTTGTTTACCGGAAAGAGCATTTCACCTGAAAATTGTATTGAATGTACTTTCTCAGTTAATGGCTCTTTTAAATCCCAAAAGTTTGTTGACTCTGATATATGTTTTCCATCAATATCTTTTGAGATTCTTAAAAAGATTTCTTGAGCATTGATTGAAGATGCTAAAGATGCGATTAAAAGTGTCGAGATTACTCTATTCATTCTTAGTTTTAAATATAAACATGCAAATTGATGTGCGTCTAACGTTGCCTGTATCTGCGGTGCTGCGGCGTGGGGTATCTGAAAATTTTCGACTATTAGCCCCTCGCACCGCGATATGTGCCGAGACGCGTGCCCAGCTATCGTATCCGGGAGAATCTAATATTACACGTATCGAGATCGCTGCCGCTATCATGGAGTTAGGCGTCTGCACAGCGCTTTTATTTTAAAAATATCACATAAATTAAACTTTGATTCATCAAAATCATTGTACTTATACTCTGCAAAAACAGCAATTTTTTGTTTGCCAACTAAAATACTATCAATATATAATGTATTATTTGTAATACTAAACTCTACTCCTGAATCAAATGTATTTTCTTCGCTATTCCAACTCCTTAATAAACCATTTTCAACTTTATACGAGGTCTCCCCTTCATAATCAATACAATCACCCTCATCATCATAACTCCATTCTTTTTGAGTATCGGCTGTAAACTGCATGTAAAATTCGCCCTCGTAAAGAGACTTGTTTTGCTTGTATAACTTCCATTTTGTATTTGGAATAGATGCAATGTTGTTTTCTTTATCATCACTACAGGCTTGCAAAGCACTAAAAATTATAACGATTGTTGCGAGGCTTTTGATAAGGAACGACTTCATACAATCTCCTAATTTAAAACTATTTATATAGTGGAATTTCGATCATAAATACATTTGAGTATGTGTTTAGTAAATGGATTGGCGGTCAATGCTGCATGACGCCTAACGGTCTCCGGTATCTGCGGTGCTGTGGCGCGAGGTATATGAAAAACTCAAACCTCTCGTACCTCGCTCCACAGTATCGGCACGATGCGAGTTACAATTATCGTTAGAAATCTAATCATTACCTACAAAAACCCTGTTTTCAATAATCTAAGAGCAGCAAGCGAACGGATGGGCCGCGTGTTATTCGAAGACCCGCGTTCACTTTACGAATTATCTTGCCTGATCCACCAACTGCTGAGAATAGGAAGCATCACGATCTGACCCACGGCGGCCCAGACACCCGGTAAAAGTGCGACTTCAAAGTATTCAACAGCGTTTGACTCAGGCACATAAGTCAAGAGAGCACAGACAATAAATGCTATTCTTCCAAAGATTAGACCCATCAATACACAAGCAAACTTATTTATGCTTGTTTTTTCTCGCATCAATCCTATTGACAATCCATATATCATAAGTTCAACCGTCATTGACGGTAAGATACTAGGCAATGGATAACCAGAAACAATATAACTGAGTATTGGTGCAAAAATGCCTGCAATTGTTCCTGCACGCCAACCGTATACCAAGCCAGCTAAAATGATTGGCCAATGCATCGGTAGCATTATTCTTACCGGTGCACCAATGAAATGCATTCCTATTGGCAATAGAACGGCGACCAAAACAAATATGATTTGTAGAGTGTATGCTTTCACTCCTTGCAAAGCTAAGGTCTGTGCTTCACTTGCTGACATGCAATCCTTTCTATCTCTTTTTAGGGATTAAATTGTGTTAAGCGGCTTTCGGATAACGGTCTCCGGTATCCGCGGTGCTGTGGCGCGAGGTACCTGAAAACATAAAATCTCTCGTGCCTCGCGCCACAGTATCGGCATGCTGCGAGTTACAATTATTTATTAGAAGTCTACTCATTACCTATAAAAAGCTTATTTTCAACACTCTACGAGCATCGTGCGAACGGATCACCGGATGGTTATCACCTTCACAAGCCATTAATCCAAATAATAATATCACAAGTAGGTTGGAAAAATAGAATCTCATAAAATCCTCTCTTAGTTTTATTAGAAATTGAGAGCTATCAGATAACGGTTCGCGACTATCTGCGGTGCTGTGGCGCAGGGTACCTGAAAACTTTTACTATTAGTTCCCTGCGCCACAGTATCGGCATGCTGCGAGTAACTATTATTTATTAAAAATCTAATCATTCTTTGTAAAAAGCCTACTTTCAATACTCTACGAGCAGCATGCGAACAGATGGGTCGCGTTTTATATGTCATTGCGCTATATTATTTTGATCAACAATCATTTTTTCATTCATTTAAGAATCTAAGACGAAACACCCTTTCTCCAGTCTGCTCATGTGTCTTTTCAGCGACAAATCTGAATCCGTACTTTGCATAGAATTTGCGTCCAACTATATTTTTTTCAAAGACTTCAACAATCAACTCATTGTGAAATTCGAGTGCTTTATCTACCAACATTTTCCCAAAATTCTTCCCAATATGAGTAGGCTGAAGAAATAGACCTCCAATTTCATTTTGAATCAGCGAAACAAATCCAACAACAACACCATCAACCTCAATTACCCACGTTTCCACATTTGGTAGATAAAGATCACGAACATTTTTCTTTTCTTGTGCTTGAAAATCTTCAGACAAGAACGGATGAGCTAAACATTGGGCATTTTCCCATGCAGAGAGTACCGCAGATAAATCTGATTCTCTATATTTTCGAATTGAAATCACTTTTCACTCCATAAATTAACAACATTACAACAATAATTTCAAAAATGGGCAATGGCATATAACGGTTCGCGACTATCTGCGGTGCTGTGGCGCAGGGTATATGAAAACTTTTACTATTAGTTCCCTGCGCCACAGTATCGGCATGCTGCGAGTACAATTATTTATAAACAATTTATCCATTCCTTGTAAAAACCCTACTTTCAATACTCTACGAGCAGCATGCGAACAGATGGGTCGCGGGTTATGCGTGGTGATGCTTCATTAAGCATTAAATTCAGTTAACTTCTCTTTATCATACCATATCCTATATCTTTCCGGCACTAGTAAATTAACATAAGTAACAATTGAATCGATTTGCGGTGAATAATAGTTACTTACATGTGTCTGATACTTCTTTTTTTTCTTCGTAAAAGAAAATGATAGCTGCAATCCATCTTGTACGGAGGAATTTCTATAATTGCTAAAGAACATATTCGTATCCAAGTTACATAAATAATTTAAGTATGGTGAGTCACTAAATTTTCGGCACCACACAATTTTAGGCTTTGAATCAATTTCGCCATATGATTCGATTACTGTTACACTATTCTCAAAAATTCTATAAGTGTAACCATCGCCTGTTGAATAATCGGCATTGTAAATGGATAGATAGGTGCTTCTGTTTGCACATCCACTCATAATTACTAATACAAATATTGAAACAAACTTCATACAAATTCTTTCAAAGCATCATCACGCCTAACGGCACGCCATAGGCGATGTGTCGTGGCGCGAGGTATCTGAAAACTTACACCTACTCGTTCCTCGCGCCACGATATATGCGAACTGCGAGCCTAATTTATTATTTAAAAATGATACATTCACCTGTAAAAACCCTATTTTCAATACCCTGCGAGCAGTGAGTGAACGCCTGTGGCGATGTTATCTGAGGCTTGAGGCGATTAATCCACAACTTTAATATCCCCATAACTAGTGTAAATCGTATTACCATGCTTAAATTTAAAAACACATCTGTATACACATCTGTATAGCCCATTCGAAATTCGATCTCCATCATCTTTATTCAAATCCCAAATGATACTATGAAACCCTTGAGACATAAACTGATCATCCATTAGGTATCTGACAATTCGTTTTGAGCTTTTAATGTACATTGTTACCTTCATTGAGCTGGCAATTTTATACCTGAATTCGATTGGACCATTGGTAGGATTCGGAAAGGCTGCAGCAACTTCAGGCGCACTAATTACTGATTCACCTTTAATTGTTACGCGCCAATCATCCTCGTCTTCAGAAATTACATCCCCTTGGCTGTCAGTTTCAGTATATCCACTAATTACATCACTGTTGTCACATGCCAGAAGCATCAATAAGATTGTTAACGACATTGTTTTACTAAACATAATTACCATTTAAAAAAATATTAATGCGCCTCAAGTCTCAGATAACGG
>JABWCP010000035.1 GCA_013360215.1 bacterium
GGTAAATTGATACACCATCCGAATGTCGTGAAAATATACGGAGCGGGATCGAGCGAAACGCGTCGGTTCATCACGATGGAAATGGTGGAAGGCAAGACATTGAAGCAGTTAATTCGTGAAAAAGGCGCGTTACCTGTGGATGAAACTCTGCGAATGGCACTTCATATTGCCGAGGGGTTGAAAGAGATTCACAGGCATGGTGTTGTTCATCGCGACCTCAAGTCGGAGAATGTATTACTGCGTTCAGCCGGAAGTTTGGTGATCATGGATTTTGGGTTGGCTCGGATTAAAGGTATGACATCGGCGGCGGCGAGAGATCAACTTGTGGGTACGCTAGCGTATATGAGTCCGGAGCAGAGCCTTGGTAAAGAGGTAGATCATCGTTCAGATATATATAGTTTTGGCGTGATCATGTATGAGATGCTATATGGAGAGATGCCTTTTATTGCGAATAATGAGATGGAGTTGATATTGGCGATTCACAACGAGACCCCGCCACGACTGGTAGCGGCAGTGCAGACTCCATACTCGGAACTTATCCGAATATGTCTCGCTAAAAGTCCAGAACAACGCTTTGGGGATGTGCAAATGCTAATGAATAACCTTGGAACATTGAGAGTGAAATAATATTTTACTTCTTTTGAAGGAGTTCGTAAAAAATGGATAAAATAAAACAAATTACAATAGCAAGCGGAGGAGTTATTGCGACATCATTTCTACCCTTGTACCTATACGCATTAAGAATCGAATATAACATACAAGTTAATGTAGCGTTGTCGCCGGAGGCATTAAATTTTGTTACACTTCCTTCGATGCGTGCTATTAGCGGTGGTGTAGTGTATACTAAAAATGTGCAATTTGATTCAAATAACTTGCCTTTACACATTACACTATCACAATCCGATTTGTTAATATTATATCCAGCCTCAGCAAGAATAATAGCGCAATGTGCTACCGGCGAAATTAATTGTTGTGTTACAAGATTATTTGCATTTACACCTAAAGAAAAAATTATAATATGTCCGATATTGCACCCACAAATGGAGCGTCAATTATATCAACCGCATATAACAAAGCTTGAATCTTTGGGTTGTAAAATTATAGGTTCAATCGAAGAAGCTCCGAATTGGGTACAAATTCAGAATTTTTTTATAAAAAAGTTACGACTAAAAGCAAGAGATGGAAATTTAAGAAGCCATTTACTGTCTTCGTTAATTATGGGATAATACGGGCGGTAATCTTCGTTTTAGAAATAGCTCAGTGGCTTTGTGGCAAGCACCATAAGCTGAACTCATAATAGCCATTTCTTCGCTTATTAAGAGTTTAGCGATATGGATATTTTCTTTTTTTATGCCTGTTTTCATTAATGCCGGCATACATAGTGTCTCCCCTCCCAAGCCAAAAACAATAGCCTGTTTGCATTTACTAAAACCTTTTTTTGCCTTTCTGATCTCCACACTAAGTAGATCAATAGCCGCAACATAAAATTGGTTAGCAATATCCTGCCACTCTTTTGTGGAAAAGAAAGTGGAATCCATATCTATGGTATCCGCTATAGCTCTTATAGCATCTTTTTTGGAACCTAAAGCTCCAAATAGGGATAACTGATTGCTTAATTCGGTTGAAAGAAGTTCCAATAATGTGGAAATGGATTGAAACGTAACACCTCTTGGAATTACGTGAAATTTATTACCTTTAATTCTAACTTCTTTTAGAAGATACTCCAAAGGAGTGGTTTGAGTGCCAATCCATATCAGTCGTCCCGATTGAATTCTCTTGTAATGAGTTTGTGAAACTTTAGAATCGGGGGGGATGATTTTTCCGTTAATCAGTTGAAAAACTGCAGTGGTCGATCCGCCCATATCTAACACGAGACCGCTGAAAAAGGGAGGGGTTAGGCGTTTTGCCAAATGAGCGGTACCGACCGAATTTGTGAAGAAGAAATTCTGAAGACTATCGTCGGATAGAGAACTGATTCTGGAAGTTAGAACAACTGATGTATCTTGTGTAAAAAGATACGTGTTAGTCTTAGGCAAAAGAGCTTTTAAAACTGACGCTGTATGTTTAACGCCTTCTGAAAATGTCTGATACGAATAGCCTGAGCTTATTCCTGCGACTAAACTACATATCTTTTTTTGGTAGCCGACTCCTATGTTATCAATCAGTAGATTTCGAATATATCGTTCGAAATTAGACGACCGATCATATTTTGTAAACCCTGTATGATCAATATTGCAAGTGCACCACTTTATTTGTCGGGACTCACAATCATAAATAAAAACCTTGATTTTGCTGTTGCCGATATCTAGTCCGATGCATTTATTGCCCATATTATAGCTATTAGCATCCTACACCACCAGCAGAATCCAAAAGTTCTAGCACACCAAAATTACTTGCAAAAAGTAAAAAAGAGCTTTGGGTCATAGTCTTAAATAGTTCGGCTTGTTGCGTTGTTATTTTCACCCCTTTTTTATGGGCAGCTTTTTCAGGGTGAGACAATAGAAGAGTACGAAATTTATCATCGGAAACAGCGCAATTAAGAAGATCGGATAAATTATTTTTTTTCATAAGTCCTCCATGATAATGGATTGAGGTTAAGAGATTGTGTAAGAAAAGATTTTTGAATAATTTTATCGTAGATCTCAAAAATTTTATCAGTCAAATCATGAGAATCATTCGTAAATAGTATAGGAATTGTAGTAAGCATGGTATCCCTTAGTGCTGCATCATAGATTGCTTTATCTAAACAAAGTAATCCATTTAAATTACCTTTAACCATCCAGTTTTGGAAAAAACGACAATTTGCCTGAACAATTCCAATCAATGGTTTGTTTCTAGCTGCATACCAACCTGCTTCACTTGCGCAATCGATTCCAAAGGCATCTAATAGGATAATACCTGCGTCGGAGTTCTCCATTTCACTAATACATTGTTCATAAATTTTCTTGGGAAACTGAGAATGGGGTATATCTGGAAAGGTGAATTCTTGAGGAAGAATCAGTGATATTCGTTTCTCATCCAACTTTGATTTAAAATGAGAATTTATAGGCGCGTTTATGATACTTGCTGACAGGTATAAATTTAGTTTCATTCTGTTTGTATAAGTTGAGAAACTTAGAGCTTATAAAACATATATATATGTAATAAAGAATGTAATGTCATGTTGCTCTTTTGTCAACAAAAAAACACATGTATACCAATTGCTTATTTCAATAAATCAATGAAGATTAAAATTTTCAAAATCCCTTGCGAAGCGGGCTATTTCTTTTAAATTAAAATCATAACACTTACGGTTCCTCACGGGTATATGATCAAAATTTATGAAAGCCTGCAGGATTTGCAGGTCAAAATAGACGAAACGTTCAAAGAGCTATCGCAGGGATTTAATAAAGTCAACGGCGCGATCACGCAAAAAAACCTTCCCGCCGCCGAATCCGCACTCAATGATCTTTTTAAAGCGTTTATGTCGCGTACCCGTGCGATAAACGCCCAGTCGGCGTCGGTCGGCGCGGACATCAAAAAAATAGAATCCCAGTGCGCTGAAATATCCGCCGAAAAAGAACAATTCAAAGCGTTGTATAATTCCGGCATCGCGATGACGACGCAAGGCGAATTGCAGGGACTGATCACATTTGCGATGGATCAGATGACCTATCATCTTCGCGCGGAACGTGGTTTTCTGATTTTGGTGGATGAGCACGGAGAACGCGAATACTTTGTCAGTAAAAATTTTGACGGACAAAATATAGACGACCCGGCCGCCGAAGTGAGCACCAGCGTAATTCAAAAAACATTGGATGCGTTACAACCGATCAAGGTGGACGACGATACACTATCCGAGAGCATCATGAAACAAGGTAGTTTTGTGCGCCTCGGGCTTCGTGCCGTGATGTCGGTGCCGATCATTTTCAGGAAAAAATTACTCGGTGTGGTCTATCTTGACCGGCGGGAAGAAACCAAAGGTTTTTCGGATAACGACTTGGCTTTTCTGATGGCATTTTCCCGGCAGATTGCTTTTCGGGTTAATGAACTCAAGGAACAACAGCATGTTCATACCGAATACGAACGCCGTGATCGCAATCGCTTACAATCGTTGCGAGAAAAATATAATTTTTCAGAAATCATCGGCAAAAGCGAACGGTTGGTCAAAGTACTTGAATTGGCCGGTAAGGTAGCATCTTCTGAGGTTACTGTTTTGATCCAAGGCGAGAGCGGTACGGGTAAAGAATTGATCGCCCGTGCCATTCATTTTAACAGCGACCGGTACGAACATAAATTCATAGCTATCAATTGTGGTGCGATTCCTTCGGAACTTCTCGAATCGGAATTATTCGGATACGAATCGGGTGCATTTACCGGTGCCGTCAAAACCAAAATTGGAAAATTTGAAGCGGCGCATCGCGGAACCTTGTTTTTGGATGAAGTAGCCGAGTTGTCTATGAACCTTCAGGCCAAAATTTTACGTGTTCTGCAAACCAAAGAACTCGAACGTCTTGGCAGTACGGAAACGCGCAAAATCGACCTGCGCATTATATCGGCCAGCAATAAAAACCTCCAGCAGATGGTGCGGGAAGGTAAATTTCGTGAAGATTTATATTACCGTCTCAAAGTCGTAGAGATCGAATTACCGGCGTTACGAGAACGGAAGGAAGATATTCATCTTCTGGTTAGTTTTTTTGTTCAGAAATACGGCGAACAACGGATTCAGTCGGTCAGCGAAGATGCGATGGATATTTTAGAAAACTACGCATGGCACGGCAATATCCGTGAATTGGAAAATGTCATTCAACGTGCGATCATTCTTTCGTCCGGCGCGCAGATCGAAGTGCAGGATTTACCTCCGGAGATTGTTTCCAAAACGGAAAGCGGATATAAGGTAGACAAAGATTTGTCGCTCGAAGACGCGGAAACGGATTTTCGGCGATGGTTCGTGTTACGCGCACTGCGGAAAAGTAACAACAATAAATCCAAAGCCGCTGAAATGCTTGGCATCAACCGCACCCACTTTTTTCGTATGCTCAATCAACTGGGCATATCCGACTCAGAATAGCTCTGTTATAGCTCTCTCTTTCCCTTCCCAAGCCCCATTTCTGAAATCGCGTAGCATTTTTGCGACCATTTACACATTTCGGTCTGTCGTATTATTGTAACACATTTTACGATTTATGACAGCGTGAGGTTGATTTTTTTAATGTTAATTTTTGGCACAGCAATTGATAAACCTACAATACCATTATCAGGGATTTCATAGTGAAAAAAAAGGTTCTCATTTTTAATCAAGACATTGATGAATTATCAGCTATACGCCAGGTATTGGTTCGGGAAGGGTATGAAGCGATAACGGCATCCAACTGGGATACGGCGACTAAACTTTTCGCCAGCCTTGAGATTGACTATGTGCTTATGAATGGTAAATCCGGCGATATTCAGCGCGTTTTACAAAGCGCACTCAAGATGTGATCAAGTATTCGTACTGCAGCTTTAAAAAGTTGCTCGTGCGTGAGGACCGCGCGGTTCTAATGGCCGCGCGGATTTTTTGAAAAGTATGTTGGATATCATAGACAAACGTAAAGCCGTAAGGTAAATTTCGATCATAAGTAATCATTAAAATCAATGGGAGGATTTTATGAAACATCTAATGACAGGGGCTTGTATTTTGGTGTTGGTTGCGTTGACTTCATGTGGTGGTGATGATGCCGCCAAACCGGAAGAATTCGGAACGCAGGAAGAAGCCCTCACGGCTCTGAATGCAAATAAATCGAATATGTTGCTGGCTTTGGATGCCGCGGAAGGAGCAATTGATGCGGCTTCAGGTTTTGGATTAGACAAACGTTCCGCGTATAATTCCAAGAAACTTAACCGTGCAATGACTTATACGTACGACGCATCTACGGGTTGGTGGACGGACGAGTATACCAATTCATCCGGCGGGTATAATTATGATTACACATGGAACATTCGTTTTACACCACGCGATGCTAATGGGTATTCGACGGATGAAACTTCAAAAATGGAATATAAATACGATTATCTTTATAACGGGGCAAACACATATTATTCATATGACATGGATCTGGGTGCCGATATGACGTTGACGGGCGTCAATGCGTATCGTGCAGCGACCGGAAATCTTGTATTAAATGGTACGAATGCAATCAGTTATGTTTGGGATTATTCGTACCTCACGTATGATTACACGTATGATTATAGTCATAAATATACCTATAAGTCTCTAGAGATATCACCCGATGGTGACTATCCTGAAGGCGGTTCGGTCAGTTTCACCATTCGTTCCAAGTTTGAAGGTGAGATAGGTGAAGAAGGTGGTGATGCATTGAATTATTATGTCGCCGGAAAGATAACGTTCGACGGAGACAATACGGCGCTGCTCGAATTCGGCGGTTTTTCTTTTATTCTTAATTTGGATACCAATGAAGTAACACCGGCATAAATTTCCCCTTTCTTATTGGATTACAACCAAACCGCTTCGGTTCGTCATAGAGCCGGGCGGTTTTTTTATGTAGATTTTTATTGGCTTCAGGCAACTCTTATCGTACCTTGCCCATATAGCCATAAAAACAAGGGAGGTAATTATGAAAAAAGTAATGCGATTTTTGGTAGTAGCCATGAGTACGTTCATGACCTCGTGCGGAGGTGATGATGAACTCAAACCTGAAAAATTTGCAACCCAGGAAGAAGCCATGACGGCTTTTTCCAACAATCAATATAACATGCAAGATGCTTATCATAGCGTGGGTGATGCGATTGATTATACAGGCGGTGTGAGTGTGGGTGCGGTTAAAACCGAAAAAAAGAAAAAAACGAACCGTGCCATGACGTGGGCATATGACGCGTCAACCGGTTGGTGGTCTGATGCAAATCAATATAGCGGCGAAGGCTATAATGAAAGTTATGAGTGGAAAATAAGATACTCTCCTCGCGACGCCAATGGTCAACCGACCGAAACTACGGATAAAATGGAGTATAAATATGATGTGGACTTAGAGTCCGGCACATCCGGTAATATGCTAGAACTTTCGACGGATCAAGATATAACGCTAACCAATATTGATGAATTTAATGCCGAAACCGGTAATCTGATTATCAATGGCTCAAATAATTTGTCTTGGAAGATGGCTTATGCGTACGAATTGTATTCGTATTCATACGAATACGTTCACAAATATAAATACAATTCGATCGCCGCATCCCCGACCGATTCGTATCCGCAAAGCGGTTCGGTTAGTTTTACAATCAAATCGAATTTTGAAGGAGATGGGGTAGAAGGTGATCCGGAAGCTCTTAATTACTACATCGAAGCTAAAATCACTTTTGATGGTGATAACACGGCGATATTAGAATTTGGCGGATACAGTTTTACGCTCAATTTGGATAGCTTTTCGATAACGCCGATCTGATTTGGATTTCATATTTTTTCGATTAACCGCTTCGGTTCGCACAGAGCCGGGCGGTTTTTTATTTTGTATCAAAGAATCATGAGATGTAGTAGATTCTACATTTTGAGAGAAAAACGGAGATCGGCGTTTTATGCGTTTATTTTTGTCTGACTGGGTCTTACCCGTGGTGTCCCCACCGATTCGCTATGGCGGCGTTGTTACAGATCAAGGAAAAATAATCGCCGTAGGTGAAGCTTCTACACTTCAAGATAAATTTCCTTCCATCGAAGTCGAACGGATGACAAATACGGTAATCATGCCGGGTTTGGTCAATTCGCACACCCACATCGAACTGTCAATGATGAAAGACGCCATTCCTGATGGACTTCCTTTTGCTGAATGGGTGTACCGTGCTATCACGGGACGTTTTACTTATACAACTGAAGCTATTCGGGATGCAGCATCGCTAGCTGTACAAAGTATGATCCAAAACGGCACTGTGGCTGTAGGCGATATCGCCAATAATTCCGATATTTCACAACCGCTTTTAGAAAACTCCACGATGTGGGCTGTTATCTTTCACGAAGCAACGGGGTTTCAGTCGGCTGTAGCACAGGAAAAATTTACCGAATTTTCCCGTAAAGCATGGCAGCCCGGCACAGAACGCGTGCGTCATGCGTTGGCCCCGCATGCGCCATACTCAGTATCACGCGCACTATTTTCCGAAATTCGCGCATTCAATCGTAGCGGCCGTCTGACAACGATGCATTTGGCAGAATCGCACGATGAGGTGGTCTTTATACGAACCGGCGAGGGTCCGATGCGGGAAATGATCGAAAAACTCGGGCGGTGGGATGATACGTGGGAAGCGCCCAAAACCACACCTGTAAAATACGCCCACGCTTTGGGTATGCTGATGCCGGGTATGCTGGCTGTGCATGTAGTGCACACGGATGATGAAGATATTCAACTGATGAAACAATATCACATCTCGGTATGCACATGCCCGCGAAGCAATGTAAAAATCAATGTCGGCGGAACGGCGCCGATCAGAAAATATCTCGATGCGGGAATCAATGTATGCATCGGCACGGACAGTTTGGCAAGTAATGATGATCTGGATGTGTGGAACGAAATGCATGCTTTGCAAAAACAGCATGCCTCTGTGAAACCAGAAGAAATAGTTCGTATCGCTACGTTCAACGGCGCCAAAGCCCTAAGTCTTGATAATGTGATCGGCACGATCGAAACCGGGAAAGCCGACGCCCTCATTGCGGTGACTTCACGCGAATCCGTGTCGGAACCGTACGGTTTCCTGACCGGCGGAAAATCGACGTTTGACTCAGTACGACCGTTGTTCGCCCATTCTTGATCGGTGTATTTTTTTTGCATAGATTGTGGCAATCGAAAGGTGATTTTATTTATGATGATTGTAGTGATGCATCGCGATGCATCGGTTTCGGATATTTCGACCGTCCTGCATATTATCGAAGAGAGCGGTTGCACGGCGCATGTCAGCAAAGCGGAAGAAAAAACCGTCGTCGGTGTTGTCGGCGATGATCGCGGTATCGTGAGTGAAAAAATTCAAACCTTACAAGGGGTTGAAAAAATATTTGCGACATCTAAACCGTACAAATTGGCCAGCCGTGAGTGGAAAAAAGAAAATACGCTGGTACGTGTAGGACAGGTTACATTCGGCGGTTCGGACGTCGTACTTATCGCCGGTCCCTGCGGCGTCGAAAGCGAGCAGCAAATTTTAGAAATAGCGCAGGCCGTCAAAGAAGCCGGGGCGCACATTTTGCGCGGAGGGGCGTTTAAGCCTCGCACTTCGCCATACAGCTTCCAAGGATTAGGTGAACGCGGTCTCGAATTGCTTGCTTTGGCGCGCGAAAAAACCGGTATGCCGATTGTGACTGAAGTGGTGACGCCCAATCAGGTCGAACTTGTCGCTAAATATGCCGATATGCTGCAGATCGGCGCACGCAATTCGCTTAATTATTCACTTCTGCAAGAAGTCGGCAAAACTAATAAGCCTGTATTGCTCAAACGCGGCATGATGTCGCATCTGGAAGAATATATGATGTCGGCCGAATACATTTTAGCCAACGGTAATTATAACGTAGTATTGTGTGAACGCGGAATTCGTACGTTTGAAACGTCCACACGCAATACGATGGATATTGCTGCGATTCCCGTGCTTAAGTCGTGGACGCATCTTCCGGTGATAGCCGATCCGAGTCATGCCACCGGCAAACGTTCGCTGGTACAACCGGTAGCCAAAGCGGCCGTCGCCGCCGGTGCGGACGGCCTCATGATCGAGGTGCACCATCATCCTGAACATGCCTTATCGGACGGTCCGCAAGCCGTACTGCCTGATGAATACGCCGCATTGGTTCGCCAATTGCGACAAATCAGTTCTGTACTCGGACGCTCGATCGCCTAAACGCAATTTATTTCATAACCGTTTGTTCATGAAAGTATCCACCGTGACGACGCGTTATTCCCATCTTGAAGAATCTTCATTGTCGAGTGAAAAACTCGTGGACGGCCATCTGCTCAAGGCCTGGCGCGATGTCGTAAAGTTGCCCGACGGCAAAACAGGCATTCGCGAATATATTCGCCACCCCGGCGCGGTGATCATGTTGCCGTTGTTTGAAAACGGTGATACCATGCTTATTCGTCAATTTCGATTTCCACCGAAAAAAATATTTTGGGAGTTGCCGGCCGGTAAATTAGACGGACCGGAAGATCCGCTGGTGGCAGCGCAGCGCGAACTGATCGAAGAAACAGGATGGTCGGCTTCGCACTGGACGCGCGTCGGCTCGTTTTATCCCTGCATCGGATACAGCGATGAGCGAATGATCTTGTATATCGCCGAAGATCTCACACCGGCGGAGTCCGCACATGATGACGACGAATTTATCGAACGGTTTCGTATGCCGCTCGGCGATGCATTGCAAAAAGTATGGTCCGGAGAAATAGATGATATGAAAACCATAGCCGCGCTTTTGCTGGCCGAACATACGCTACGCAACAACTCTAAAACGAGGTGATGTATGGGTACATTTGACCGCGATGACAAAGAAGGTTGGCGCGAACGGGAAGGTGATGAAGAAGAACCTTGGAAAAAAGCACACGAAAACTGGAAAAACGATTCCCGCTTATCCGATGATGTTCCGGCTACCCGCGAAACCTCTCCGTTTTGGACAGAAGAACGCTGGGAACATTTTATTCAGGAAACAGACAAAGACGGGCTTCAGGTTATCAAGTACTACGAACGGTACTGGAATCATCAGGATCGTGATGTCATGGTCGAAAACGCTATGGCACTTCATTACGTACGGGAAGCGTTCAAGCATATCCATCCGGAAAATCATAAATCTTTTTACGTGCATTATTTTTTAGAACCGGAATGTGCTTTGATGAAACTGCCGGTGCAAAGCAGCGGTCATTTTCTTGAAGCGAAATTGCGAACGGTGTCTGATATTCAGGCGTACCGGTTAGCGCGTGATTTCGCGCGGTTTGCATACCGTTGGCTAAAAGATCTGCCGGATGAATTGCGAATGGAAAAAGTCTCAGAAAGTTTTACTTCCAATATACTCAATGTTTGCACCAAACTTTCCGGCGGCCATGTGATGGGATACCAACCGTGGACGATGGGCGGTCAAATCGTATTGACCAAACGCGCATTACGTTCGATCAATCGCTGTATGGAAATTCTTTTTACCGTCAAAGATCAGTGGGCGCTGGATTACGATCAGTATCTGCAGCTAGACGAAATCGGTCTCGAAACACGCGGTGCCGTAGCGTTGCGTCTTCAGGACTTGCGTGAACAATTCAAATCGTCTTTTTAGAAATTTCAATCAATTGTCCCTCATCCAGTTCAAACATCCGATCTGCCCACTGGCGCACGGCCGGGCGGTGGGAGACGATGATTCGCGTTTTATCTGAAAATAAACGGGTCATCGTTTCGAGAAGTGCTTTTTCAGTCGCCTCATCCAAAGCCGATGTGGCTTCATCCAAAAGTAAAATTTCCGGTTTACGCAAAACAATGCGTGCCAAAGCAAGCCGCTGACGTTCACCGCCGGACATGGTCCATCCTTTTTCTCCGATGATGGTATCCAAACCGTCAGGTAATGTTTTAATCCATGCGTGCAGTTGAACATGCATGAGCGCTTCGATCACTTGTTCATCGCTGACATGAATTTGATCGTACACGACATTGTCTCTTACCGTTGCATGCATGATCAGCGGTTCTTGTGTCATGAGCCCGAAAAGTTTTGCACGTGTAGCGTGCGAAATTTGTGTTACAGGGATACCGTCAAGCGTGATGCGGCCGCGTTGTGGCGCGTACAAACCGATGATCAAATCCAAAATAGTGCTTTTACCGGCGCCGGTTTTGCCTGTGATGACAATGCACTCGCCCCTCCGAATAGTTATATTCACTTTATTTAAAATCGCGGTGGTGCGATGTGCAAAACAAGTTTCTTCCAAACAAAGTGCGTTCGTGAAAGAAGTGTTATCTTTCGTCGGTGATGTTTCTTCGGACGGCGTAATCGGTTTGTTTTTGTATTCGTCCCACAACGTACGGGCTTCGGATAAAAACATACGCCCGCGTGCGATATGCCGCGCCGGATCAATGATCGAGAACGCGGCGGCGATAAATAATACAAAACCGCCGGGACCATACATAAATTCGCCTTCCATCGTCCATGAGCCAATCGTCAAAAGGAGCGTTACACCCACGCCCACACCGGCCATTTCTACCGCGGCCAGTACGATCGCTTGCAACCGATCACGACGGGTTGCCGCATCGCTCCGACGGTGTTCCAGTGATGAAAAACGTTTCGCTTCGTACACGGCGCTGTGAAATAGTCGAATCAATTTGAAAGCTTGCAGCTTATGCCAGACATCCGACTGGATTTCGGATTCGCGCTCGTGTAAAAAAAGCGTCCATCGTGCTGTGTATTTTTGCAAGCGATGTTGCAATAACGTAATACCCGGAATCAATACAAGGCTCAATAAGGTGATCTTCCAGCTGAGTATAAAAAGCACTACGGAATAGAGTACAAGTAAAGGAAAATGCTGGCAAAGAGAAAAAATCCATTGCATCCATGCGCGTACCATAGTTTCAGATGTGGTGATCAGGCGGTGATGCATCGCGCCGTGATTTTCTGCGAGAAATGCGCCGTAAGGCATGCGCAGCAGTTCATGTATTCGAAATTCGCGAAGCGCTGTGATAAGTTTTTGTTGTAACCGTGCGCCGATGGATTGGAATGCGATGTAGGCGAAGTTTTTTATTAAAAAAACAGCAAAAGTCGCCCCGCATAATATCCATAAAGCGGTGGTGCGATCTATGACGGGAAAAGAAATAAGCGGTGTAAGGGGAGTATGCGGACTGAAAACGAGATTGACGAACGGCATAACGATAGCCACACTGACAACCGAGCTCAACGCATATACGGTAGCCCAAAATACAAAGGCTAAATACGATGACAGGTAAGGGCTAATAAAAAAACGATACATGATCACACGATACGAATCACGATCATGGTCATATCGTCATGCTGCGGATGCTGTCCCACAAAACTACGAATCTCCTTTTGCAGCGCATCAATCATGGCAGACGAATTTTGGCCTGATACGTTGAGTAACGTTTGTTGAAGTCGTGCCTCGCCGAATTCTTCACCATGTTTGTTCATGGCCTCAGAGAAACCATCCGTAAAAAATACGAAGACATCGCCGGAGGAAAAAGCTATCGTGGTTTCTTTGAGCTTTTCTGCAAACGTATCGTTTTGCGTCAAGCCGATAGCCATGCCGTCCGGTACGAGCGAATCCATCTGCGAAGCACCGTTGCGTAAACGATACACGGGGTTATGACCGGCGCGCGCGATCGTGACAGTGTTTTTGGAGAAATCAAAAATACCATACACCATACTGATAAAACGGCCGCGCTCTACCTGCGTGCAAAAAATATGATTGACCCGTTCTAAAGTTTCACGCGCCGAATGACTGGTGATCGGCGCTTGTGTTTGCAAAATGCCTTTGACCAATGTCATATAAAAAGCGGCCGAAACGCCTTTGCCGGCGACATCCCCGATGACCACGCCAAGTTTATTTTTATCGTCAAACGCTACAAAATCATAATAGTCTCCGCCGACTTCATGGGCGGGTTCGCATAGACAAGCTATATCGCAGCGATCGTTGACCGGTACGGTGCGCGCGAGCAGTTTGGTCTGAATCGTTCGTGCGATTTCAAATTCGCGATTCATGCGCTGCTTGGATTCCATTTCTTTGACGTATTCCGGGACATAGTCCAGCGTATCGTCGCCACTGTCACGGCTCCACAGCGCGATGAGCGCGAGTGTCAGAAACGAACATAAATAGACGCCGACGATCACCATGCCAGGAATGTCCGATGTGTAATACAAAAAACCGGATTCGGAAATAAGGTAGGCCAGGCTAGCTGATACGGACAACGTCAGAAAATCGTAATATAATAAAATCGTACCGTAAATGATCCCTATCAATAAACCGACAAGAAGACGCGGTTCCCACGGTGAAACGGTATCAAAAATGTATGGCTGCAAAATGCCGACCAATGCAGCTATGCCGATGACGGCGGCCGGGTTTTTCCAGCGCTTGCGAAGAGCGGACAGCGGAAGCAGGTAAAACAAATGATGGTGTATGAGAACGGTCCATATCGAAGCGCCGATCAAAAACAAGGCCCCGTATCCGTCGTATTTGTCCGTACTTTTGGTGTTAAGTAGAAACGAAGTGCCTGGCATAAAATACAGAATAAGTGTGATAGCGCCAATCGTAATGCCTGTCCATGCCATACCGAGTGTTAAACTGCGGCCCCAGCGACGATTGATTATTTTACCGCGACGAATAGCTTCGAAAGTACGATAACTTTCAGGCCAAAAGCGATATACTTCCGAAGCGGTCACGGCAATAATACCTGTCGTCATGATAAAGTACCAACCGCCGGCAATTAACACGACAAAGGAAAGTGTCCAAAAACCGGAGGCTAGTAGCTGTACGCCGATCATCAATGCAAAGCTGACGGCACTGAGAATACCAAAAAAACTTCCGACTTTAAAATCAATGGCGCCGCGTTTGAACTGACGAAAGAATAACACAACGACCATAAGGGAGAATAAAATAAAAAAGATCATGCCCAGCGTGTTGGTCGTTTCACGTTCCCATCGATTTTCCGGATCAATAAACCCGGCTGGATAAAGCCATTCGCGTTCAAAATTAGCAATACGGTAATTTTCAATGCGAAGCTTCACGCGTTCGTATACTTCATCCGTCGGAGCAATGCCGGTAAAAACAAACTCCATCACCGGTTTTTTCCCCGTGATCGAACCTTGCACATCGGATTCTCTGAAATCATCCGGTGAGCGCCCCGCCCATTGACGCAAAAATTCGCGTGCCATGCGCCGTGCACTGTCCAGGTCAAATCCTTCGGTTGCGGCTAAGGATGGATGCGTGGTTTCCAAATCCGTTACGGGTGAAGTATCCTGTTTTGCTTTGGTATAACGATAGCCGACGATATTCCCCAGGCGATCAAGTTCGATCAAGACGCGTTCGGTTTTTGCAGAAGAGTTCCCTTCGGTACGTCCGCCGAATTGGATATTAACTTCATCAATACGTAACCATTCCAACTGTCGGGTATACACCAATGATTTGTTGCGCAGGTGTTTGTTGGCTTGTTCCAGACCGAATTTTTCCTGAAGGTATTCGAGTTGTTTTTGGTTAACTCGGATACTGGCACGCAAAGTGAGCGAATCCATAGAGCGCGGTGCTTTGGCCCATCCGCTGCTCATCCACTGCTGTGACTTGGCTATGGCGGCTTCTTCACTGATCATGCCGCGCATGGCCGATTCCGGATAGACTTTGGGATAAAGTAGTATAAAGACAACTAAGCCGATAACACCGGCTATGATGATAATCCAATCTTTAACGGATAACGTTCTCATGCCACAGGCTCCCCGGGATGCGATTGAAATTTACGAATCAGATACCATGTGAAATGGATGATCATGACGGCGTAAAACGGAATGTATTGCCAGAGTTTGATTTCAGGTCGTTCATACCAATGTGCGCCAAATAACGAGCCGACCAATGTATCGTACGACATAAATACCAAACCGGTAAAAAGCACCCAGGCCGGATTGGGATAAAAACATAAAAAAGGAATAATCCAAATCACGTACCATGGATGTACGGTCGGACTCACTATGAGGATGGCAGCGATGATCAAAAACGCATAATATATACGGCGTTTTGTCTGTACCGCATACGATTTGGTAAAATTGATCCCGTACAATATCATAATAAATAAAGTGAGGCTTATTCCTATCGTTAGGCGCGCCGCAAGCCGTGCGGGGTTGTCCGTAGAAATACCCCAGGCTGTCGTGAGGGATGAATCCAAGCGTGTTTTAAAAAAATTTTCCACGACGGTGTATAACGATGCATTGAATTCCCATGTTTCAGAAAAAATCTTAAGCGAACCAAACTTAATCGCATCCACATCTGAATAACCAGTATATAATAATAATACCGTACCTGCAAAGATCGCCGTTATGGCTAATACATTTTTCCACCGCGAACGTATATCTTCCATAAATGGGAGCAAGGGCAGTGTGAGATATTTGGTGCAGAAGGACAAAGCTAACGGCAGAGCGGATAAAATCGTTTTTTCACGCAGGGAAAACCAAAACGCAAGGAGCATAAAAAATATACCGATGGCGTCCATGTGCCCGTTGCCTGAAAATTCAATGATCGCCAGAGGATTCCATGCATATACCGCGATCCAACCCAACGGTAACTCGAAGTGACGGAGCAACGCCATGATGAGAAAAATAATGCCGATATCAAACAACAGAACCATCAGCTTCATTGCAAGAACGGACTCGGATATCCAGGATGTAATGCGAAATAAAACCTGTGCCGCCGGAGGATAAATGGTTTGTAATTCTTTATGATTGATTTGGGGGTAAATCACACTATCGCGAATGCCATACAGATTTCCCGACTCCGGCGCATAAGCGTAAGGGTTAACGGCGTGATTAGATACACGGCCGTCCCAAATATAGCGGTATATATCGTCCGACAAAACCGGATCGGAAAATAGCAATGTCAATCGAAACACGATCGCCGTTCCAATAATCCACTCCGGTGAAAAAAAAGTTTTACCCCAATAAAAGCGCACATACAACACCGTCAGCAGGTAAATTCCGAATGCGATGCCGAAATGCCAATAAAGCGACTCGAAGTCATTGCGTAATGAAGTGATGCCCGAAATGCGAACCATGCAAAATTCGATCGCGGCGGCAAAAATAAAAAGTAACGGAAAAGTAAAACGGGATAAAAACGAGGATAACATAAAGGCGTTGTCTTCTAAGGCAAGAGGTTGTAATTTGTCGGGCAATTTAAGAAACAGACTCCGAAAGGCAAATAGTAAATTCCCATGATCAGCAATCACCACAGCATCGCACGTTGGGTCATGGAAGCACGCTCCGTATTGGTATCCGCGCGTATCATGGAGATTTTTTGTCAGCAAAAAAATCTTTTACAGATCGGATTGGTTACACCTTCCCGTCAGTCATTGGTTTTGGAAATATACTGCGACCGTCAACCGTATATCGTTTGGCGTTCTAGTTATTCGCGCAAAAACAAAAATTCGATGGATCTTTTTCCAATGATGATTGGTCTTCACATCCGCGACATTGTCATGGACAATACCGACCGACGGGTGATTCTATCCTTTGAAAATGGTTGTCGTTTGGTAGCACAATTCTATGGATCGGCGAATGTGTGGGCGACGGATGCATCGGGTGTAATAACCGGATCGTTTAAAAATGAGCGCGCGGTGCACGAATCGTCCATGAAAATAGAGCCGGGTGGGGCAGATATGCGGCGGTACACGCAGGATGCCGTGGATGTGTTTGAAAGTGTGGCGCTTTTCCGTGAAGCGTTATCCGGCGGATTTGGACATTTGAATAAAATTCTGACGCTTGAGTTTTTGCACGCTGCATCATTAAGCGATATAACAACGGCACGCGAAGCATGGCGAAACTTTATCAATGCGATCTATGACGGTGCGCCGCGTATTTATACCGACCATGGCGATTTGAAGTATTTTTCATTGTTGCCGCTGACGCATCACCTGGGGCGAAACCCGCATTGGAAAGAAGAATTATTTACGTCAGTTAATGATGCGTTCTTAGCCTATGTCCAGTTGCGCTTCTTTGCTGAACGTCTTCAGAAAAAACGAGAAGATCTGCTTCGCGCGAGCCGCCAGCGGATTAAGAAAAACGAACATTTGATCATGGCGCTGCAAGAAGATGCCGAAAAGGCTGCGACGTTTGCGGCGTACGAACAAAAAGCGCATCTTTTGAATATTCATTTGCGTGACGTGCATCGGGGAATGGATAAAATAGTCGTTACCGATGTGTATGATGAGGCGCAAAATGAAATCGAAATAAAGCTCGATCCGATTTTATCGCCGCAAGCCAATGTTGAAAAATACTTTGCGCAATCCAAAAAACTCAAACAGTCTGTGGTGAAAATCGCCGAACGCATCCTTACGATCGGGAAAGAAAATGATACTTTACGGCAAATCGAAGCGCAATTTGCCGATGCGCATGCGATAGATCGAAAAGCGTTAGAAAAAAAATACGATGAATTTGTACGTAACGGTTGGATCAAAAAAACAGAATCCTCCAAACCGACGCGCGCCGCGGATCAGGAAATGCCCGTTTTTCGCGAATTTCGGGTGCATGGCAACTGGCGGGTTTTTGTCGGACAGAATGATATTAAAAACGACGCACTGACGTTTCGTTTCGCAAAAAAAGATGACTTATGGTTTCACGCGCGGGGCGTGGCGGGTTCGCATGTCGTACTCAAACGCGACGGACGCTCGGATAATCCGGGCCAACGTGCAATCGAAGCCGCCGCTCAGATTGCTGCGTTTTTCAGCAAAGCCAAAACGTCATCGCTGGTGCCGGTCGCGTACACGGAACGAAAATATCTTCGCAAACCCAAAGGCGCCAAACCCGGTATGGTTGTGCTTGAACGGGAAGAAGTTTTAATGGTGCCGCCGGTGGAGCCCCGCGAAATAGCCGTCTGATTTATGGCGGCCTAAGCGAATATTTTTTTGTAAAATCTCTGTTAGTTTTATTCCTCCGATTGTATTAAATTGAAGTGCTTCTTTAAAAGACCACAAGCCTGCTATGCAGCGCGTTATTCAAATATTTCCCGATCAGCCGTCACCCCTATCTAGCGACGCTATTAAAAAATACGTGCGTTGCTGCACCGTCGCGTTTTTTAGTCGCGGTAAGTTGCGGTATGTTTGTCCGCATACCGACGGGGTTTATTACATTTTACAGTGGAGAAATATCTATGAGTGAAATTCACATTGATGCTTTGTTGCCGGCGGAGATGGCTACACGCGCCGAATATCTCGGTGTACGAAAAGCTGAAATGCCGGCTTTAAAAATGTTTACCTTGGCCATCATGGCCGGGGCGTTTATTTCGTTGGGGGCGATCTTTGCAACGACAGTCTCTGCCGGTGGTGTGGCAATCACGGCGCCGGACGGAGCGACTTCGCTTAGTACCGGACTGCCTTACGGCGTCACACGGTTATTGGCCGGGTTTGTTTTTTGTCTCGGCCTGATTCTGGTTGTCGTTGGCGGGGCTGAACTTTTTACCGGAAACAATCTCATCGTCATGGCGTGGGCCAGCCGCAAAGTGACGTCGTACGCACTGTTGCGCAATTGGGTGATCGTATATGCGGGAAACCTTATCGGCGCATTGGGTACGGCCGTTCTCATGTTGTGGAGCCGCCAATATACCTTTGGTTCCAACAGCATCGGTCTATCGGCTTTTAAAATCGCCGCCGGGAAATGCAGTTTGGAATTTTGGCAAGCGATGGTATTGGGCATTTTGTGCAACGCGCTGGTCTGCCTTGCGGTGTGGCTCACTTATAGCGCGCGCAGTACGATGGATAAAATTGCGGCCATTATTTTTCCGGTTACGGCTTTTGTCGCAGCGGGTTTTGAACACAGCATCGCTAATATGTATTTTGTTCCCTATGTGCTTTTGATTCAAACATTCGATCCGTCCTATGTCGCAAGCATTTCGGATAAAATGCCGGGCATGTACAATCTCAATTGGCCGAATTTTATTACGAATAACCTCATACCGGTGACGATCGGCAATGTGATCGGGGGAGCTGTTTTAGTTGCGGCGGTGTATTGGTCGGTTTTTTTACGTAATAAAGATAAGTAAATCGGTTGGCTTAAAGGGAACCATCGCGCTTATCGTGATGCTACCCATTCAAATCGTAAGGAGTATGTATGAAAGCGTATGTTCTCATCAAAATAAAATCCGGCGAAGTCAAAGATGTAGTACGTCAGCTTCGCCGAATCGAAGGCGTGATGGAAGCGCATATGACCTTTGGTCCGTATGATGCCGTGGCTGCCGTGGAATCGCAGGACATCGCACGACTTGGCGCTATTACCGCGACGGCAATACAACCGATACCGGGTGTCGAACAAACGTTAACGTGTATTGCCGTGGATGTGTAAATGAGACTTATCAGCTAAGCCTTTAGCGTGGGTACAGATGCCGGATTTGCATGCAAAAACGAAATTGATAAAATACTCAGTTTTTTCGTGTGCATGATCTGATTTATTATTATTTAAGTTCTGACAAAATAAGTTTTTTCTGTTTAAATGTATTTCTCATTGCCTTTTCTCTTATTTTAGGATCTTCGCTGTTAATAAGATCAAAATATTCCACGGGTACTACCTGCCACGATAAACCGTATTTGTCTTTGCACCAGCCGCAAGATCCTTCTTCTCCGCCGTTGGTAGTCAACGCATTCCAATAATAATCTACTTCGGCTTGGTCTTTGCAATTGATAACGAATGAAACCGATTCGTTAAACTTAAAGTATGGGCCTGCGGCTAAAATACTAAATTCTATATCACCAATTTCCATAATCGCAGTTTCGAAACCGTCTTGCCCGCCTGGCACATTTTCTTGCGGCGGATTCTTATATTGCCGATAGTCTTTCATTTTGCCGTCTTTGAAAATGGAAAGGTAATAATCGACAACGGCTTTTGCGTCTTTATCAACCCAAAGGCAAGGTGTTATTTTTTGTGTTTTCATAGAGTGTTCGCTTGTTAAAATTTTGTTATCAGCGGAATCAATTTTACTTATAGGACTTGAATTCGGTTGCGGATTTCCGCAACTCAGGGTATTAACAATTAATAAAGCAATCCCAATTTTAAGTCCATGCTTTTTCATATACGTTATTTTTTTAAATTTGATAATAAGTTTGATAATTCGTTTAATGTCATAGTGAAACCTTCTTTGAAGCCCATCTCTATCATTTGTTCCATGCGTTCGAGCGAATCGTTTTGAATTGTAATGCTGACTTTGGTTGTTTCTTTATTTTCGCTGAAATTCAAATTCCAATTTGAGCCCGGCAAAAAAGAGTTTTCATCTTTATCTGCAAAAACACTGAAAAACTTGAAATTGGTTTTGGGGCTAATGGAAGTA
The DNA here is from genome assembly GCA_013360215.1 of bacterium. Lineage (NCBI taxonomy): Bacteria > bacterium. The sequence goes on from JABWCP010000035.1 coordinate 20,976, forward strand.
TAATCCTGAATATGCCAGTTTTCTTGTCCTTCCGGGCTTACCATAGCATAAAATCGGCGCCCTCCTACTTTGAAGTTCATATACTTTGTTTTTGAAGCGTAAGGTTTCGGCGCCCACCATTGGTCAAGAATTTCTTTCTTTGTAAAGGCGTCCCAAACAAGTGAAAGCTCAGCATCAAATTCTTTTTCCACGAATACAGTTTTGGTTGATTTGTCAACCTTAAAGTCAAATTGCAAATTATTCATTTTCTTTTCCTTTTCATGGTTGAGAGTAGATTATCAAGTTGACTAAACCGGCTTTCCCATATTTTTCGATATTGTTCCAGCCAATCGTCAATTTCTTTCATTTTTTCGATTTCCAAAGAGTAGAAAATTTCTCTTCCTTTGTATTCTTGTTTTACCAGTTCGCATTCGGTTAATATCCGCAGGTGTTTGGAAACGGCCTGGCGTGTCGAATTAAAATTTTCCGCAATAGCATTGGGTGTCATCGCTTGCAGCGCGATGAGGCCGATGATGGCTCTTCGGGTCGGGTCGGCAATAGCCTGAAATACATCGCGTCTCATAGGTTTTTCTTATTCATTAATTGAGTTAATTGTTCGAGGCACAGAGTAATACCTTGTTCGAAGCCCATTTCAACCAGTTTATGAATGTCCGCTTCGGAGGCATAGGTGGTTTTGAACTCGACTTTGGTTCCGCTTTCCGTTTTAGTGAAAGCGATTCTTCCTTTTGAAATGGGAAGTTCGCCATTCAAATTACCATTTTCATCGCAAAAAAAGTCTTCCATGTCAATGAAGTGGTGAAGATCAATCGAAATATAATTCATGCGCCCCCAATGCTTCTGATTGTCGGGGCCTACCATGGCATACAGCCAATACCCTCCGGGTTTAAAAAGCATTGTTTTGGTTTCGGCTCTCCATGGAGAAGGTCCCCACCACTGATCCAATAATTCTTTCTCTGAAAAGGCGCGCCAGACATTAGGTAATGGGGCATTAAATTCTTTTGTTACGAGGATGAATTTTTCTTTCAGGTTTTTAATTACGTTGACAGGATTACTCATAATTACTCCCGGGTTTCTTCGTTGTGAATAAAAATTACTTAATCATGGCTATGTATTTTTCGCGGTTATCGTAAATAATAAAGAGGTTGATCGTTAACAATAGAAGCGCGATCGGTAATCCGGAAGGCGCCACGGTAATGTGTGTCATTACAATGCCGATCATCACGGGGAAAATAATGATAGCGCCGAGCGGCCTGAATTTTGAAATGATAAAAAGAATTCCTCCTATGATTTCAGCCGTAGCCACAAGGGGTAAAAGCCATCCGATTTCCAAAAACGCGGCAGACTGTTTTACCATCTTTTCAGGTAAATCGGGTGGAACGGGTATGTAATTGAGAAATTTATTCAGCCCGGCGTTGATAAACATCAACCCGAACAAGAGACAAACCGCAAAAAATACTTTTGACCTCATATACATGCTTTCACGTGTGTACAAAAAACGTGCAACTTATTGGTTGCAATATAAATGAAACTATTCGGTTGCGCAAGTTTTTTTTTCAAATAAAGTTGTGAAAAGGATAATCCATTTTCATCGCCTGAGTCAGCGATAGTTTAAAAGCATGTAGTTTATACGCTTCTATTGTGTCGTTTCGATTATAGGACGGTATGTCTTGGTATCGGTCATAATGAACGAATTGTATTTAAAAAACTTCTTCGCTTTTATCAGTCAAAATGCATTAACTTTGTGGGATTATCGTTTACACAAACCTACCTGTTTATGATACGCTCCATCAAAAAACTCCTCGTCGCCAATCGCGGTGAAATTGCGATTCGCATTTTTCGTGCGTGCAGCGAAATCGGCATTGAAACCATTGCCGTTTATACATACGAAGACCGCTATTCCCTGCACCGATACAAGGCTGACGAAGCGTATCAGATCGGTGCGGACGACGATCCGCTGAAGCCTTATCTGAATATTGATGAGATCATTCACCTTGCGAAAAAGGTCGGAGCGGATGCGATTCATCCCGGTTACGGTTTTCTTTCTGAAAATGATCAATTTGTCAAAGCGTGCGAAGATCACGGGATTATTTTTGTCGGGCCTAATTCGGAAATCATGTACAAACTCGGTAATAAAATAGCTGCCAAGATAGTCGCGCGCGAAAATAACATTCCGATCATCGAAAGTAATCGGGAGATTTTGAAGGATACGTCCGTGGCCGAACGGGAAGCGCAGCGCATCGGATATCCGGTGATGATCAAAGCGGCGGCGGGCGGCGGCGGACGCGGTATGCGCGTTGTTCGTAATGCAGACGAGCTACGGGCGCGGTTTGATGAAGCACGGGGCGAAGCGCGCAATGCGTTTGGTGACGATACGGTGTTTATCGAAAAATTTATAGACGATCCCAAGCACCTGGAAGTGCAGATCGTTGCGGATCATTTCGGCAATGTCGTTCATCTGTTTGAGCGTGACTGCAGTGTGCAGCGGCGTTTCCAGAAAGTCGTAGAAATAGCTCCGGCGCTTACCGTCAGCCGCGATGCCCGTGAACGTCTCTATCACTATGCCGTACAAATCGCAACCGCCGTGGGTTACCAGAATATCTGTACCGTGGAGTTTCTCCTCGACAAAGAAGAGAATATTTATTTCATCGAAGTCAACCCGCGCATTCAGGTGGAACATACCGTGACGGAAATGATCACGGGCGTGGACTTAGTCAAAACGCAAATTCTTATTGCACAGGGATATCCATTGAGTGATCCACGGCTTAAACTGGACGATCAATCGCGTATTTATTACAACGGCTATGCGATCCAGTGCCGCATTACGACGGAAGATCCGAGTAACGAATTCAAACCCGATTACGGTACGATCTTGGCCTACCGCAGTGCGGCAGGTTTTGGTATTCGATTGGACGGAGGCAGTATCGGGCCGGGTATTCGTATCAGTCCTTTTTTTGATTCGATGTTGGTCAAAGTCTCCGCGTGGGGTTTGTCTTTCGAGGAAACGTGCGATCGTATGTACCGTACATTGATCGAATTTCGTATCCGTGGCGTCCGCACTAATATTCCTTTTCTGGAAAATGTCGTGCGTCATCCGATTTTTCGTGAAGGCCGTGCAACCGTCAATTTTATCAAGGATCACCCCGAACTGCTGCAGTTTGTCAAACGCCGCGATCGTGCGACGCGTATTTTGCGTTATATCGCCGATGTCGTTGTCAACGGTAATCCTGATGTCAAAATACGCGATGACAAAAAAGTATTCATCAAACCGCGTATTCCGGCGTACGACCGTTACGGTGATTTCCCCGACGGGGCCAAACAAAAATTAGACACTCTCGGCCCGGAAAAGTTTGCCCGATGGGTGATGGATCAACCGAAGGTGATGTTTACCGATTGTACGATGCGGGATGCGCACCAGTCGTTGCTTGCTACACGCATGCGCACGTACGACATTATGCGCATCGCGGAAAGCTGGGCAAAACATCATTCGAATATGTTTAGCATGGAAGTGTGGGGCGGTGCGACCTTTGATGTGGCGCTGCGTTTTTTGCATGAAGATCCGTGGGATCGTTTGCGTCAGATGCGGCGCGCGATGCCCAATACGCTGCTGCAGATGTTGATTCGCGGTGCCAACGCCGTCGGCTATACGGCTTATCCTGACAATCTGATCGAACGCTTTATCATCGAGGCAGCGCGGGAAGGCATTGATGTTTTCCGCATTTTTGATTCGCTCAACTGGACGGAAGGCATGAAGCTGAGTATCGAAACCGTCAGGGATAAAACCGGTGCGCTCGCTGAAGCGTGCATTTGTTACTCCGGCGATATCCTCGATCCGAAGCGCAACAAATATTCACTCACATATTATGTCGAACTCGCCAAAGAACTCGAACGTATGGGCGCGCATATTTTGGCAATCAAAGACATGGCGGGATTGCTAAAGCCGTACGCGGCGGACGTTTTGATACGCGCGCTTAAAGACAATATCGGCATTCCCATTCACCTTCATACGCACGATACGTCATCCGTGCAGGCGGCTACGTACGTCAAGGCTATCGAAGCCGGCGTAGATGTAGTGGATGTCGCGCTCAGCGCATTATCCGGCACGACGTCCCAGCCCAATTTTAATTCGATCGTGGAAATGTTGCGTCATACGGAACATCAGGTGGATGTGGATATGACTTCGCTTAACGCTTTTTCCAATTATTGGGAGGCTGTACGCGATATTTATTATCCCTTTGAAACGGATCTTAAAGCCGGAACGGCCGAAGTATATAATCATGAAATCCCCGGCGGACAATACAGCAATATGCGCCCGCAAGCGATCTCACTGGGTCTCGGTGAAAAATGGGAAGAAATCAAACAAACGTATCATGATGTAAATATGCTCTTCGGCGACATCATCAAAGTAACACCTTCATCCAAAGTGGTCGGCGATCTGGCGCAATACCTCGTAGCTAATAATATGACCGCCGCCGATGTTTTGATGAAAGGTGAAACGATGTCCTTTCCCGAATCTGTGGAAGGATTTTTTATGGGGCATCTGGGACAACCGTACGGTGGTTTTCCGGAAAAACTGCAAAAAGTCATTATCAAAAATAAAACGCCTCTGACCGATCGTCCGGGCAAACACCTGCCACCGGTGGATTTTGATAAAGAGTTTGAAGCATTCAAACAGCAGTTTGATGCAAATCTTTCGATTACGGATTTTTTGTCATACAAATTTTATCCCAAAGTGTTTACCGATTATTTTGAAAATCAGCAAAAATGGGGTCAGGTCTCTGTTATTCCGTCTGAAATATTCTTCTTCGGTATGAAACCCAACGAAGAAGCCATCATCGAAATCGCTCAGGGCAAAAGTATCATCGTACGGCTTTTGTCGGTGAGCCAGGCGGATAAAGACGGAAATCGCAAGGTGTTTTTCGAACTCAATGGGCAAGCCCGAACGATCACCGTACAGGATCGTTCTCTTAATGTGAAGCGCGTACAAAACCGAAAGGCCGATGCGTCCAAACCGGGTGAATTGGCTTCGCCTTTGCCCGGCATGTTGTCTAAAGTTTTAGTCAAGCCCGGGGATACAATCAAAAAATCACAACCGCTATGTATCATTGAGGCGATGAAAATGGAGACGACCGTTACGGCCGTTCAGGACGGTGTAGTCAAAGAAATCATATTGGGGGTAAAGACCATCGTAGAAAGTGGCGATTTGCTGATGATTTTGGGATGATTTGTAGGTGCGGAAAATAAATCGGATACTTAGGCTGTGAGTCGGCAGCTTTCGAGAATAATATTTTCAGTGGATGTTTTGACGGTGGGTGTGATCGCCGATACGTCATCGGATAAAAACTGAACGGTCCCGCGCTTCCAACCGGAAATCGTAAGCAATGCTTTTTCATCTTTATCATCACCGACCGTCGCGCTTAAAATTTCACCGTTACGAACAATGATCTTTCCTTCCGGATAAAATTGCCGCACGATCGTAAGCGTCCCTGTTTTTTTCTGAAGATATAAGTATTGCAACGTTTCGATAAAACTCAATTCACCCAAATCGCTTTTGAAAGTATCGGAGTTTTGTGAGCGGATTTCTTCGATTTTGCGGATATGTTTGAGGATTTCATTGACCTTGCCGTTGATCGTATCGCGATTGATTTCCGATTTGATCAAATACTGATCTGCGCCCATACGGAAGCCGCGTTTCTGTGTAATATCCGAATCCATCGAAGTAAGGAAAATAAAAGGCACCATCGGGACATCCGAACCGGTTCGGACTTGCTGGCACATGGCGATACCGTCAAGTTTGGGCATCATCACATCGGAAATAACGATGTCCGGTTTGTCGGTTTTGATTTTAGCGAGGCCTTCTTCGCCGTCCATCGCATGAAGAATGGTAAACGCCGATTGCTCCAGATTCATCGTCAGGAGTTTGGAAATATGCGGATTATCGTCAACGATCAGAATGACGGTCGGCTTCATGAAAAAATTGATATATAATAAATAATAGTGAAAGCGATGAACGAACCCGCGGGAAACTATACGGAGTCGTTCACAAAAACAAGCAAATTTTGGTGCCATGCACACTTGCATTTCAGACAAAATACTCTCACTTTTCGTGCGAAATCTTACCGGGAAGCGAATATGCCGCTTATTGACGGCTTTGGCCGTTCCATAGATTATCTTCGCGTGTCCGTCACCGACCGATGCAATTTTCGTTGTGTGTATTGTATGCCGCACGATGGCGTTCAGTTTATGCCGCGTGAGGAATTGCTGACTTACGACGAACTCGAACGTATCATCGGTGTTTTTGTAAATCTGGGCATTGAAAAAATTCGCATCACCGGCGGTGAACCCACGGTTCGCAAAGATATCGTCGAATTGGTACGGCGTATCGGGAGTTTGCCGTTACGTTCGTACGCGATGACAACCAACGGTTATTTGTTGGACGAACTGGCCGAACCATTGCGCGCTGCGGGATTACAGCGCCTCAATATCAGTTTGGATACGATGCACCGCGATCGTTTTCAAAAAATGGCACGATTTGACGGATATGAAAAAACGTGGCGCGGTATCCGGAAGGCTGCGGATTTGGGGTTTGCACCGATCAAACTGAATATGGTGGTCTTGCGCGGGATCAATGATGATGAAATTTTTGATTTCGTGGAACTTGCTCGGGAACGCTCATGGCACGTGCGTTTTATCGAATACATGCCTTCTTCGGGTGATCTCGGTAACACGTTTGATGCATCGCACATTATTCGTACGGACGAATTGAAACGTATCGTGTCTCTGAAGTATGCGTTGATCCCGATCACGGAAGCCGTGCAGTCCGGCCCGGCTAAAATGCACGCGATCGAAGGATTTGCAGGGAAAATCGGGTTTATTGACCCGTATGCCGAACATTTTTGTGCGGCATGCAACCGTATCCGCCTCACGGCGCTCGGTAAACTCAAATGGTGCCTTTTTTCCAACGAAGGTCTCGATATCAAATCATTTATTCGTTCCGGTAAATCCGATGCCGAACTCGAAGCGTGGATTCGTGAGCGTATTGTTCGCGATAAACCGGAGCACCATCCGATCGCCATTTCAGATATGATTCGCGCGAATACTGTTTTTTCACAAGTCGGCGGATGATGTGCTAAGTGTTAGATTGGTTTTAGATCGTGAGCTTAAGCTCTTCTCTTGCCGGTATATCAAAAAATCCATGACACGCCTTACATGAAAAAACCTTCCATTCTCGTCATTGGCGGAGGCATCAATGGTGCCGGCGTTGCACGCGATGCGGCTTTACGTGGATATCACGTCCGACTTTTTGAAAAAAACGATTTTGCTTCAGGCACAAGCTGGACATCCAGCAAGCTGATTCAC